>JARRMA010000035.1:0-6986 GCA_037386505.1 Candidatus Bathyarchaeota archaeon | reverse complement strand
TTATTAGTAGCTGTGAATGTCATTTTCTTTGGTCTTTTTGTCGCTACACTCCAGTTCAGAAAGAAAATGGCAAGACTCCCTGGAAGTATTTATTTGGCTTTTACAGTTGCTTTTTTTGCTGAAATGTTTGGCTTACCTTTGACAATGTATGTTTTTATGGGTGTTTTTGGTTACAATGAAATATATTCTTTGGAATTTTTCATAACTCAGACCTTGGGACAACAAACAGCCTATCTCATACATCATGTAATATTTGCATTATCGAAAATAGTTATGGGGATAGGTATTATACTAGTAATTTATGGATGGAAACAAATATTTCAAGGAAAAGGAAAACTTGTTACTACAGGACTATATAGTTATATTCGTCATCCGCAATATCTTGGTTTTCTTTTAATTACTTTGGGTATGAATATTCAATGGCTTACATTTATTATGCTTGCCCTTTGGCCAGTTCTTGTAGTTCTATACTACAAACTTTCAAAAACTGAAGAAAAAGAAGCTGAAGAAAAATATGGAGAAAAATATCTACATTACAAACACAGCGTACCTGGATTCTTTCCACGTTTAAAAAACTACGATCAATCTGTTGACTAATATTAACCAAGTGGTTTGCATCAATAAAAAATAACTATATCAATTTTTTTAATTTTACTAAAATGAATATTCATTATATACTGGGGTAATTGGGCTCTTGAATGAATTGGAAGGAAAAACAAAACTCGCTGTAGCAACAATGAATGATCAGCTTGTTATAGACTATATGCTAAAAGAATTCAAATTGATTCAGTATTTTGATATTGTTTTATCAGCAGAGAGTGTTTATGAATCTAAACCTAATCCACAGATTTTTCTTTGTTGTGCACTAAACTTGATGTAAAACCAAGAAATTGTGTTGTAATCGAAGACTCAATTATTGGAGTGAAAGCAGCCATATCCGCTGGAATGTGCTGTATCGCTGTTGCATCAGGTTCATATTCAAAACAAGAGTTAAAGAAAGAAAACCCTAACATAGTAATTAATTCATTAGAAGAAAAAAATAAAATTCTTAACTTTATTTTAGACTAGATTATCTAAAAATTAAAAAATTTGTCATTCATTCTTTTTTCCTGGAATCATTTGTTGAATCATATGTGGAATATTTGTCATACTTTCTTTTAGCATTGCCATTAATTCTTCATTTATTTCTGCTTCTAGAGTAATTTTAATATGCCCTTTCTTTTCATTCGGTATTTTTTTCACCTCCATTGATTTTGTCTAGGAAAAGATCCATTTCCAAGAAATAGTGATATTTTCCTATTCTTTTTGTTTTTACTTTGTAATCTTCTATATTTCCTTTATTTTTGTATTCTTTGAGTTTTCGGTTTAAGAATAATCTAATGGCTTGAGGGTATAGAATTTCCAGTCTAAACGCTATCTTGAGTGCTACTGAAATGCTGCTATCAATAAATCCTATATTATTTCCCCCAGAATGATTACAAATTATTTTATTGTTATTAAATATTATTTAATTTCGGGTATAAATATGTTACAAAAACGATTTTTTCAAAGAAAATCTAAATTTAATTTATACTTCAAATCTAATAAACTACATAATTTTAATATGCAATTGATTTCGGTAAAATATATTTTGACCCTAATTTTCCTACACATTATATTAATTAATAAAACATATCTTCAATGGTTATTTCTAACTCTATTCTCTGTGGGACATCAAGAAATTTAAGCTGCTAGAGTATTTTATTGTTTAGCATTAGCTTTTAATTGTGGGAATTACGATTGAAGCGACTTATAATCACAGTAGTATCAGAACAATCAAAGGATATTGAAAGAATTCTTAAAAGTTTAGAGTTAGCTTTCAGCTCTTCAATCGTTGAAATTGGCGATAAAAAGTGCAAATTATTTTCTAGTTTAATACCTGATAAACTAGTTGACAAGGCAATAGAAGAAATTTCAAAAGCAATTGATACCCGACTAAAAGAAAATACAATAAGTATCTATAATGTAGAAGCTCACATTTCTACACATGTTGATCGAATCGCTGAAAAAATAATAAAAGAAAGCCCTCCAACAAATCCATTTGAACGATTAGTAGAAAACGCTGAAAAATATACCAAAATTAATATGGAATTATTAATGATGGCATTATTTTCAACTATAATAGCACTTGCTGGTCTGTTTTTAGACAATCCTGTTACAATAATAGGTGCAATGTTGCTTTCTCCTTTATTGGGTCCTATAAATGCTTTCGCAGTGAATGCGTGTATAGGAAAAATAAAGAAAATATTGCGAATAGAAATCTCAATTATAACTCTCTTATTTTCTGTGATTATTTTATCAGCGGTTATTACATTTATTATTTCTATTTTCTTTGATTTGCCAATAGGTTCTCAGATAATTAATCGCAGTCAAACTTCATTAGTAGATATCGGAATAGGATTGATACTTGGTCTAGCTGGAGGTTTGGCTTTAGTGTCAGCTGTTGCCGATATTTTGATTGGGGTTGGAGTTGCAAGTGCTCTATTACCTCCTGCTGCAGTTTCGGGTATATCTTTAGCTTTAGCTAATGGTGAACTTTTTTCTGGAGCATTAATTTTGATGGTTGTATATCTAGTAGGCCTACAACTCGGATGTACGATAATGTTGCGTTTTAAAGGTGTTCGTCCAAGAAAATTCTACCAAAGAACTGAAGCTCGAAAACATTCTGCATATTTCATTATTACTTTCAGTATATAACTTGCTATACTCTTGATAATTGTCTATCAAACAAGTTATTAAAAAAAGTAAGATTAATATCAAATTTAGAAATTATTTTACTGGTATATTATGATCTATTTTTTATAGAATAATAAAATTATTGATTTTAATTCTCACTTTGTTTTTTTAAAATTGAATTACATACTTAATAATTTCTTATTCGATTGCTTTAAATTACAAAAGGAGTTATTTATTATTTGAGAAATTTTTATGAAATTTGAAACGAAGATTGTTAATATCATTGAAAGAACTTCCGATGTCAAAAGTTTTCAACTATCTTGTCCTTCATCATTTGAATATACTGCAGGTCAATTCATGTTTGTTACAATCCCACGTGAAACTGGTGAATTAAAGAAACATTTCACAATATCTAGTAGTCCTACAGAGAAGGATTTCATCGAATTTACTAAAAAATTAACTGGGAGCCAATATTCTAATGCATTATGTTCTCTTAAAATTGGTGATACTGTAACTATTGATGCCCCTTATGGTGACTTTACTTTAGATAAAAAGATCGAGAAAGTAGGGATGCTTTCTGGGGGAATCGGAATCACTCCTCTGAGAAGTATGTGTAAATATTCAACTGATCTTAAATTGAATTATGATATAATTCTTTTATATGGAAATAACAGCTTAGAAGAAATAGCTTTCAAAGAAGAATTGGATAAATTGAGTAAAGAAAATAAAAATCTAAAAGTTGTATATACTCTTAACAATTTTCCAAATGATTGGAAGGGTTACAAAGGTTTTATCAATTCTGATATGATAAAAATAGAAATTCCTGACTATAAAAATAGAGTATTCTACACTTGTGGTCCACCCGCGATGGTTGAGGCAATGAAGAAACTATTAGGTGAATTAAATATCTCTAAAGATAAAATAAGAATTGAAAACTTCTCTGGCTATTAATTAAGTTCATAATTTAATTAATTAATTTGTTAATCAAAACGATTTTTTGGTTAAGAAATAATTCAAATTACAGGATAGCCAGCTTTTTTCCAAGCTATCATTCCGCCTATGACATTACTCACATTCTTTCTATTTGCTTGTCTCAGAATGCTAGCGCCTATGCTTCCTCGATTGCCTACGCTGCATATAACTGCTATTGGTTTATTTTTCGGTATTTCGGTTAATCGGTTCTTTAGATTGCCAACATAAATGTGATTTATATTTTCAATATGTTCCTTTTCCCATTCATTATCTGTTCGGACATCCAGAATAAATAAATCGTCATTATTGTGTAGCCAATTTTTTAATTCCTGAACTGTAAGCAAACCTCCATGTTCGGTAGGTAATGCATCATTATACCATGATTCTATTCCACAATCTTCGACACTATCGCAAAGATATCCATCTATTTTATCAAATCCTAATCTTATTAGAAATTTAACAGCGATTTTCAAATTCTGAGGATTATCTAAAATTAAAACGATTGGTTGATCATAACTTAATACCCAACCTCCAAAAGCGGGAAGTCCATCTAACCAAATATTTACAGATTCTTTAATATATGATCCTCCAAATGATGAAGGTTTTCTAACATCCAGAATCAGAGCGTTATCATTGATACAATTTTTAAATTCCTTAGATGATAAAGGAGGTGGACTAGGTATACTATATAGTATTGGTGGACCGTTAAGATTCATTTGTTCCATTTTTGTAAAATAAGGTGGACGTTCCAATTTTTCATTTATTTTAAATTTAATGAATTCTTTTTTTGATTTCTGCAATATTGGATTATTCAATCGTTCTAATCCCAAAGTACTCCATTCTTGATCACTAATTGATCCACCACAAATTGAACCTCCTCCATGAGCGGGACATAGAATTACCCCGTCACCTAGAGGTAATATCTTATTGAAAATGCTATCATAGAGATTTTCAGCGAGTCTGGGAGTCTCCTTTTCTCCATAAAGATCTGTACGACCGACATCTCCCACAAATAAAGCATCTCCCGTAAACACCATTATATTTTGTTGTGTTAACGATTCATCAATCAAAGAATATGACATACTTTCATCAGTATGCCCAGGAGTATAAATTGCACGTAACTTCATTCTTCCAAAAGAAAAAACTTGATTATCTTCGATTTTTTCTCCAAATTTGAAATCTAAACCAGATCCATGAAAGATTTTAGCCCCAGTGAAATGAGACAATTCCATAGAACCTATAACATAATCCTCGTTCCGGTGAGTTTCAAATATATATTTAATTTTCATTTTTTCTGTTTTTGCAAGATCTATATAAATTTGACAATCACGCCGTGGATCTATTACTATTGCTTCTTTTTTTGATCCCAAAAAATATGAAAAATGGGATAAGCCTTCTGACTTAATTCGATTGAAAATCATTTTATTACCTTAGTTTCAAATAAATTGATTTTTGAATGCAATTTTAAAAAAATGAAGTCTGTCTGAATAATTTTTTGTTTCGATCTTATGTTTGATTTATCAGTTTGATTGTCTCCATGCAAAAATTGGGAAGATCCGAAGGATAACGAGATGTGATAATATTTCCATCTATGACAACTGATTTGTTAATATATGTAGCTCCAGCATTCTTTAAATCAGTAGATACTGAAATATAGCTTGTCATTTTTTTCCCTTTGACTATACCTGCCTCAATTAGAAGTTGAGGTCCATGACATATCGCAGCAATAATCTTTTTATTTTCATAGGATTGTCGAACCAAATTTACCATCTTTTTGTTTATTCTCATTTTATCTGGCGCAAATCCTCCGGGTATTACTATGGCGACGAAATTATCTAACTTAATATCGTCTGGAGATAAATCAGATTTTATTGACAATCCCTGTTTTCCTTTATACATTGTTTTAGCATTAGGTCCCACAATATTTACAATGAATTTTGCTTCTTGAAAACGGTAGAAAGGGTAGATTAATTCAGAATCTTCAAAACCATTTTCAGCAAACAGTAAAATTTTTTTCATATCTTTCATCATAAAAAATTTGATTAAAAAAACAATTTATTTTATTTTGATTTCTTTAACGGATTGCCATAATCCATGTATGTTACACAATGAAACTGCAAAAATTGTTCCCGGTTTACCTGTTTTCATCCAACCTGTTATAGCATGGTGTGAATATATTGAACTTTTGTTTGGTCCTTGAACTGATTCACCGTGAGCTCTGAATTCACAACGCATTACTTGAGTTGGAAATTTTTCACCATCAGGAAGGAAGTAAACAGATATCCAGCTGATATGATGTTCTGTAGTGTTTGGATGTGAAACTTCTTTTCCGATAGTTACTTTTATCTCAAAAATTTCATCTGCTTGAATAGAATTTGTGCATTCGATTACCGGTACATGTTTCTCTGTTTTCCAATCTGCTTCTTGAACTAATTCTCCAATTTTTTTCAAAAAATATACTCTCCTAAATTATGTACTGAATATGGACATTTATGTATTTCGTGGAAGAAAACTTTTTGAATCAATTTAAATTTGTTAATATTTCCTGACAAAAATATAATAACAGTTTTAATATAGGATGTTCGTTACATTCAGCAAGAAATTAATAGACCTTTAAAATTTATGTCATATTGAAGTTGGTTGATCATGGCTGAAATAGGATTAAGGACTCGAATGTTTGTAAAAGATGTAATGACTAGTCCCGCAATGACTGTTCCTGAAGATACTACAGTTGACAAAACAGCTCAACTAATGAGTAATGACCGTCTGGGATGCATCATAGTAGTTAATAAAGATGGGAAAGCTCTGGGAATAATAACCGAAAGTGATTTGGTTAAGCGAGTTTTGGCTAAAAATCTTAAACCAAGCAAATTAACAGCAAAAGAAGTAATGTCTAGTCCACTTATTACAATTGATCCTGATGAGACATTAACCGAAACTGCAAGACGTATGAGTAAACTTAACGTACAAAGATTAGGAGTCATGTACAAAAGAAATCTAACAGGAATAATAGCAAGTAAAGATATTTTGGCCATAACACCTGAACTTCTTGAAAATATGCAAGAAAAAGCTAGGATACAACAAGAATCAGACGTTGGAGAAGGCTCTGAGGAAAAACCATTAGCAGGATACTGTGAACAATGTGGCAGTTGGTCAGAAAACTTAGATGATATTGAAGGTTCTCTGTTATGTGAAGATTGTCAGATGGAATTATGAGTTAAAATTTAATAAAATAATAATTAAACTCAAGATACCCTGAAATTATGCAATAAAAATTATTCCAAAATTTTTCAAAAAAA
>JARRMA010000034.1:0-7040 GCA_037386505.1 Candidatus Bathyarchaeota archaeon | reverse complement strand
CTTGTTTGGTAGGCCATTCCTGAGTAATAGGTATCTCCAGGAATTGAGGTAGTGCTGCTTCCTCCAACTACTCCTCCGTCTTGAATTGGTTTTGTCCACATTATGTGTGGGGTATTAGGTGCAGTACCATCTGGTTGGTAATCGTGATCTATGTAGGAACCACTTAACCAATTTGATGCAATAGTCCACCAATCTGTGTTTTGTCCTTCTATTGGTCTTGTCCAATACTCAGTGGGAAGTGGGTAGCTGTAAATTGGAGCAGGTATTTGTTCTTCTTGTACAGTAAGTGTTATTGTTTTACTTGCTGCCGAGAATGTGTCACCTGTCCATTGTCGTTCTGCTGATGTAGAATTCCAGGTGTAGACTTGATCAGGATATTCAAATAGTAAAGTGTATGTTCCGATCTGATCTGGTGTGTAAAGAGTAAATTGGATACTTGTTGTATCCGAAACTACTGGCCAATCCATTTCTGTTTGGGATCCATCAGGTTTTGTGATAGTTAGTTTATAGTCATGACGTCGGATATCATTTTGGACAGCTGTATTGGGTAGTGGTTTTTCAATCCACATTACTATAATCGCTTGTTGGTTTACACCTATAGGATTAGGTGAAGCTACAAGATAGGCTGTTGATCGGATTGTTATTACGGGGTCATGTGCTGTAACTGTCGGCAAAATAATAATAAAAGCAGATATTGTTAAAATTGAAGCTATAATTAGCGCAGATATTTTTGATTTAGTTTGGTTTTTCATAATCTTTTTTCCTTTTTAATTGACTATATTTTATTTAATTCGAATAAGTATTTCAAATGAACGATTACAATTGACATCATTTGTAATTAAATGTAATTTTTTGTAATTACTATTCTAAGAAAACATCATAATAACTATGGAAAAACTTTCATTTCTCGGAACAGCATGGAGTTTATTCAATGATACGTATTACAATTCAGAAAATTGTATATTGTATAATAATACACAATATATATATTAAGCTAGCTCTATGAATTGTATTACAAAGGTGAACAATTTGAAACCTTTTTCGCAAAATATGACTCTTCGAGATTCTTTGGATTCAAGAAAACGAATTGAAGATATCAATTTAGAAGATTTACCCAAAGACATACAGCATAAAATGAAATTAATAGAAAAAGCATTCAAATAAATTAATACAAAAGAAGATAAAACAATAAACTAAAACTGCTTCTCAATTTTGAGATAAAAATTTTACGCAGTTTTAAAAATTACTCAGCCAATAAACTAGTTAAGAGATAATCATAATCAACTTTAAGTTTATAATAAAAACAAAAAATTACACCTAAAATAATTTGGTTGATACAAAACGAATCTACATGAAACATTTGAGCTTATGTTGTAAGACAATTTAATACAGTGTAAACGTATATTATTTTAATAATTTCTTTAGTTATGTATGGTTGGTGATTTGTTTTGGGACCTAAATATCAAGTCTATAAAGATGTATCTGGAAAATATAGATTCAGGCTTCGAGCTGCTAATAATAAAATTGTTGCAGTAAGTCAAGGATATGAAAGTAAGGCGGGATGCATAACCGGAGTAAAGTCTGTTCAAAATAATTGTAATTCCCCTGTACAAGATAATACTGTTAAAATGGAAAACTTGACTAATCCTAAATATGAAGTTTTTACTGATTCTGCTTCGGAATTTAGATTTCATTTGAAGGCATCTAATGGAGAAATTATTGCAGCAAGTGAGGGTTATGAAACCAAGCAAGGTGCAATGCATGGCATCGAGGCAATTCAAAATAGTTGTGGAGCTGAAATTGAAGATTTAACGGTAGATCAGGAAACTAAGAAAAAAGAATTGGCTGAAGCTGTTTACAAAAGTTGTTATAGCGGTCTAACAACCGAGGACCTAATTTATAATCAGTTTGAAAATATTGAAGTTTGTAAAGAACCCCCACCTGGCGTCAATGCTTCAACCGTTGAATTGTTACCCCCTCAAGAAGTAGTTGATTCTGGTACTAAGATATGTTTTTCAGGAAAGTTAACTATGAGCGATTCAGGAGAAGGAATAGGATGTCTAATGGTTCATATTTTTGAAAGAGATCGCTCTTTTCTTCGAGATGATTTGTTAGCTTTTGGACCAACTAATCCTGATGGAACTTTTTCAATTGATTGGATTGCTAAACAAAGAGATTTCTGGGATGATAAAATACAAGTCTATGCACGATTCGTAGGAACAGATAATTATTCATCATCAAGAAGCAAAGTATATCCAATGAGAGTACTTTGGTACGCAAAAAGAAAACAATAAGCAAATATGCTTATTTCATTCTTTTTTATTGAAAGGATGAAACAGCTAATCCATTGGTTATTTTGGCATTATCTATAATAACAGATGTGTAGGGATGATTATGATGAAAAGAGATCAATTAGTATTTATAATTTTGATTCTAATATTTTTTACAATTCCATTAATTGGTTATTTTGATTATGCTGAAAAAAATCGTGTTAGAGAAAATGTGAAAACATTAGTCTTAGATGCTGTCTCACTTATTGAGAATGAAGGAAAAGATGCTTTCCCCGCATTTAGGTTAGAGGGAAGTAAATGGTTTCATGGTGAAACCTATGTTTTTGTTTGGCAAACAGATGGTATCCGACTCGTTTATCCTCCAGATTTAAGTGGGGAGGGTCAAAATGTTAGTGGCATTCTAGATGTAACTGGAAAAGCAATAGGAAGATTGTTTATTGATGTCGCATTAAGCAAAGAAGGGGAAGGATGGGTTGATTATCAGTGGCCAAAACCTGGAGAAAAAGAACCATCAATAAAACAGACTTACATCAAAGCTACTATTGTTGATGAACAAAGCTTACTTGTTGGATCAGGATTCTATTTAGATACATCAGAAAGTAGTATAATAATTCTTCAATATAGTGCTATTATTTTAGAGTCTTTAATAGCTTCAACAGGATTGTTCATAGCGATTCGGAAAAAAAGATTCTTTGGGTACGGAATATTCTTGACATTTATAATCTATGTTTTCTACGATTTGGTAAAACTGATTCCATTAGACATATCTAACATTGTTCTTTACCCGATGTTTTTCATAGCTACTCTTTCAATTTTTTGGGCGATTATACTAATTTACAAAGAAAACAAACATAAATAATAAAAACTAACCAAAAGCGAGACTTCCTAATCCCGCTTTTCAGTTAAACATTTAAATTTACTTTAAATTTGATTACTCATACAATCGTCAATATTTTGTCTAAGTATAATTAAACAGATTGCATCATCCGTTCATAATCAAATTTTTTCGTTAAATGATTGATATTTGTTTAATTCTTATCTTTTGTTTTGTAAATTAACTAAATATTCGGGTAGAGAGCATCCTCCAATACCTATGTTCTCTTCTGGATGTTCCCTTATGAAGACATAATAGGCTTCTTTAGGAATTTCTGGAGTTACCTTACATGCCAACTCAGTTAAACCTTTGATTAATTCTTTACGTTGATTTTAGCTTAATTCTGGTCCTTCATAAATTAAAACAGGCATTTTACTCACAAAAAAATAGTTAACGAATCTCATTCTTATGAATTTTGGAACACATGGCAACATTCTTGTAGATTAAAAATTTTGAGATTTCAGTATTACTCGCTCGAGTTAAAATAAAACAATCTATTAAAGAAAAAATTACATGTTAATTAACTGTAAGACAAGTTAATACATTGTATACTTTGTCCCTAAATATTTGTTTCTAAATTAAAGTATTTGGGATAATAAGGAGGTGAATTGGAATGTCTGAAGACGATTTTTGGTCGGAATGGTTTAGACGAAGAAGTTTATGGCCAGCCATGAGAAGATGGTGGTCTGAAGATTTTGGAGACATTTTTGGTGAAATGGAAGATTTTATGGAAAAAGAACTGAGTGAATTATCTGCAAAAGCTCCTGAAGATTTAGTGCGTGAGACAGTTTTGCCAAGTGGAGCCACAGTAAAGCAGTGGGGACCATTTGTTTACGGTTATAGTATGACTGTTGGTCCTGATGGAAAACCGCAGATAAGAGAGTTTGGTAATATCGAACCAAAAACGAGTAGAGGTCGACCCAGTTTAGATGTTAAAGAAAAACGTGAACCTCTAGCAGATGTAGTTAGTAGCGATGGTGAAGTTCAGATAATAGTAGAATTACCTGGAGTGGAAAAAGAAGATATTAAATTAAGAGGAACAGAAGATTCAATGACTGTTTCTGTTGATACGAAAGAACGTAAATATTTCAAAAAAATAGATCTGCCCATTAATGTTGATCCGAAAAAAGCTAAATCAAAATATAATAACGGGGTTCTAGAGATTACTCTTAAGAAACTTGAGAAAAAAGAAGAGCCTGAAGGTGAAGAAATCCAAATTGATTAACTTCACCAAATTTTTCCGGTTTAAAATTAAGTTAAGAAAAAATTATTCGAGGTGAAAAAAATGTCAAAAGAAAAAAAGCGAATGGAAAAAGCTGAAAAAGAATGTACCTATGTTTGTGATGTTTGCGGTTGCGAGATAATGTGCACGACTCCCAGTAGGGGACCTCTTGTTTGTTGCGATGAAGTAATGTATTGCTGTTGATCTTTTTGGTTAACAGTTCATTTATTTTTCATCTTTTCTTTTTTTGGTAAAAATTCGAATTACTTAAAGATTATCAAATATTTTTAAAATAAAAGTAATTTTATTAAAAAAGAATTTTTCGTTCAAAATAAGTTAAATTAGAATTTTTTCATGTCTAAATCTTTTAAACCGAAACATTTGTTACATTTAACATAACTACCTTCAGGAATTGCACCATAAAGTTTCTCCCCATTATATTCTTCATCGCATTTCGAAGGAACTGGATATTTGTGAACTTTCATATCTTTTATATAATAGAATCCCATTTTCTAGCCTCACATTCTTTCTAATAATTTTTAGCATATTCAAAATTTGTACGTGTCACTTCTTTTCTAAGTTCTCGTAATATTTGATCAATTTCGCTAATTGGACATTTAACAACAATATGTCTCCCATCAATCCAAGAATTTTCCAGTTTCTTATTAGAAATCTTATTTTTTTCAAAGATTTTTATCCAATCATTTGTTGGAACAATAGATAATTCATAGTAAACGTTGTAAAGTGAGTTTTCTGGAACTGGTTTATGAGTTCGAACTTCATCTACTCCTATAACTTTAATGTCTTCAATCGACAATTCAAATCCATCCTTAAATATTCACAAGATCAATATTGAATTTATTGTAATTCATAAAAGCTTAAGGTTTACATTGTAAGACAATGTGTCACAAAGTAAACATATACCTTAATTACTATTCTAAAAATTCAATAGTTATTGGAGATTTGATTGTTTTGTCTTCAAAAAAGTTGTTAGAATATTTAAACACAGCCATCGCCAGAGAATTACAGGTTTCAATACAATACATGTGGCAACACATTCAAGTAAACGGAATAATGGGGGCAGTAGTTGCAGATACCTTCAAAGACATAGCTATTACTGAAATGAAACATGCAGAAGCTCTAGCTGAAAGATTGGCATATTTAAATGGAATACCCACAACGAAACCAGATCCAATTTTTGTTAGAAGCAGCCTAAAAGATATGATAGTCCAAGATCAAAAAGATGAAGAAGGAGCAATAGAACTTTACAGACGAGGTATCCAAATGGCTAAAGATGAATTTGATTATGGAACACAACATTTACTTGTAAAAATACTAACTGAAGAAGAAGAACATATAGACATATTTGGAAAATTGCTTATTGGAATGACAAGTCCCTTTACACAACCCGAAATAGAATAATCTGAAAATAAAGAAATGAAAGTTAAGTTCTCAATTTTCATTTATCCATTGAAATTTAATGTTCTTTTTATTAAAAAGGACGCTGCGAGTAATTAGAATGTTCCTCTTATATTTTATAAATAATTTAAAGAATTAAAAATAAGATTGCATTTTGGGAATAAGTAAAAATAATAGTCAAAAACATCATTTTTGAAGCCATTCAGCTAAGGTTACTTCATTTGTGTTACCGGTTTTTTGGAGTGAAACCATACCTCGTTCAGCAAATCTAGCCAGTACTCTGTGGGTTTTTAATCTACTAAGTTTTGCTTCATGTCGAATATATTTCTGCAGATATTTTCCTTCATGGTCCCTTAGAACTTTTAGAACTCTTTTTTCATCTTCATTTAATGTTTTTAAAACAGATTCATAAGCTGAAGAGCCGCTAGAATTTTGATTCTCAGTGGAATTTTGTGCTTCAATATTTTTTGTCATCATTTTCGATGTTTTTATTTCTGGAAGCATTATAAAATAAACTAGTCCTATTGCACTTACTATTACTATTATGACTACAGTTACAAATAATATCCCAAAATATGCTGAATATGGACTTGTAACTGATCCTGTTCCTCCCATCATGCCTCCCATATGACTCCACATATCTGTCCACCAGTCTGGTTGAGTTGTGGACGATGGCAAAACATACACCATTACTAAAAATAGTATAATTAAAGAAAATATCGAAATCATCAACAGAGCCAAGAAGACATTTACTTTTTGCATAACAAACACAGGCTCTTAAACCAATTTAAAGCTTAGTAAAATAATCCTAAGATTAAATCTGAAATAACATTGATAAAATGATTGAAAAATTAATGTCGATAAATTCTTGAAAAAAGAATTAAGACAAGAAAAAAATAAAATTAGGGTAATTAACCCTGATCTAATACGAAGTTTTCAAAAGATTTATTCATATTTTAGTTCAAAGGTAATTGGTACGTCTTCTCCCCATGATTGTCTAAGTGGACAAATTTTTTGTGCAAGTTGATATACTCTGCTAGCTTTGTTTCTTTCTTTTTCATTATCAGTTTCTAGACCTATATTCATTTCAAAATGAATATGGGTGAATATCAATTTTTCAAGGCCTTCTACATTCATTGTTACAGAAGCATTTGTTTTTAGACTTTTGAGTCCTAATTTTGAATTTCTTGCGACCAGAATAAATATTGTATTCATACATGAAGCCAAAGAGGCA
>JARRMA010000033.1:0-13211 GCA_037386505.1 Candidatus Bathyarchaeota archaeon | reverse complement strand
TTCAATACACTTTTATAATTATCGGTATTGACCTTCACTGCCATATAGCGCGTCAGTGCAGCGGCTGCGAGGAGGTTTAACCTGTTTTGTTGAAGATGAATATATCAAAAGAATCCAACAAACTACTGGAGATAAAGTAATATTTCTATTACAGGGAATTGGACCACAAGGGGGACAAGCAAATAAAATACGAAATGTACGTTATCCTTTGGTAAGCTTAGGGAGAGCAGTAATATATTCAGATAATCCAAGAAAGGCAGTAAAAAAATACCGGGATATACTAAAAAAATATAGATCTATAGAAAATATAGATTAAAACAAAGATCAAGGTTTATTTTTTGCGACTTTGAAAGATTTTTCTGCTACTGAAACACAAGCCAAAAGGTCATCAATTGTTGCGATTAAAGTTTGTAATCTTGTTTCACAGTGAATAAATGTATGAACAGTGGATCTACTTCGCATAGTTTTGATATACAGTCCCGAAGGAACCTTGACATTATCAGGAGAAACAGCATTAGTTACAGCTTCTGCTTCTTGAGTGTTCCTATATTTAATTTGGATATCAGCTTCCAATCTTTTCCCCTGCCAACTGTTTTTTTGTTAAATCGTTAACCAAATTTATGAAATCATCGATGTTTTTTATTGGTAATTGGGCTCCCGCAGCAATATCATGACCTCCTCCCCTTCCAGAATATTTTTCTGCCGATATTTGCATAATTTCACCCAAATTTAATCCCTTTTCTATTAAGGATTGTGATCCTCTAGATGAAACCTTAATTTGGTCCTCTCCAGAAATGGTAGCATAAGCAATTATTGGTTTCCCAAGACTAGTGAGAGTTGTAGACAATATAGTACAAACAGGACTAAGAACCTTCTCATCGATGAATCCATTACCCCGAACAACATATATGCTCTCCAATTGTTCTAATCGACCTGGTTTAGCAGTAACCCATTTAAGATATTTTGTTATTGTGCGTCGATAATCCCGTATTATTGATTTAGCTTCTTCAAGGCATTTTTTCCTATCACCCATACAAATAGCTACGCCCAATCCTGCTTTATCCATACGTCCAGTGGCATTCAAAAGAACAGAAAATTCTCGTCCGCTCCTTAAAGGAGTCCAAGGTTCTTCTTTCGTAAGTGTATAAATTTCACCAATCAAATCAAAAGCTATATCACCAGCTAATCCTTTTGACACTAAATGATCAGCAATTGCCGATAATAGTTTCTTTTTTTCTTCAGAAGAAAGATCTCTTAAAGCACGCCATTTTTCTTTTATTTTGGGTTTAATACCTAAATTAATAAGAAATGCTAAACTCTTATCTTCCTCACTACTAATTTCTGGAATAAATGGATTGGTTGTCCTAGCAAGAGCTTCATGTATAGGACGTGTTTCCCTTCCAAAAAACATAAGATCTGTTTCTACTTTAAGAAGACCTGATTTGATTGCATCTCTAACAATAGATTTGTTTGCTCCTCCTAATTTTCGCTCTTTATTTTTATCTTGCAAATCACCCAAAGCTCCGACAACTGCAATGCAAGCTAAATCAATATTAGATTCATCTAGTGCCTTAGCTGCAAAATATGCAACACCTGAGCCGCTTATATCACGGGTTCCATCAATTCCGTGAATATGAGGGTTAACTTGAACAAAATTTGAATGAATACCCTTAACAGGCTGATGGTGATCGAGGATAATTACATCTTTATTCAAAAGTTCTTTTTCAAGAAGGTCGAGATATCCGCTTCCCATATCAGTAAATATTGTCAATGATCCAGTTTCTTGACCAATTCGTTTAGCAACTTTTTCATCCATCCATCTTTCAAGGCGTAAACGGAACTTTCCACCTGCTCTATGCAATGCATTACCCATTATTCCAGCAGCTGATAATCCATCTGCATCGATATGTGAATATAAATGAATAATATCATCTTTTTTTATATGATCATAGATTAGTTTAGCCGCCTCATCTGCATCATTTGTGAGACTGGCAAGTTGTTTTTTTGTCACAGACAATAGTTAATCCCAAAAACTAGAATAGGGCAATAGATTTTGGCGAATACTTCCAATCTGAAGGAAGCACGCCTTTTCGTTTATAATAATTTGAGAGTTTGTAGATTTTTGCTTCCACTATCTGTAGTGCCCGTTTGTTATGCAAATCTGCTTTGTTTTTATCATGGTGAACATGAAGACGACTTGCCTTTCTTAAAAGATTCTCTAAATCCTCTGGAATTGACGAAAACATTTCTCGTTCTTTAAGAATTTGGGTAATCGATTTTCCGGTTATTGGTTTTGTAAGAGGTATCCCGAACTGGTCACGGAGAATTATTCCAATCTTGCTAGGGGGTTGTCCTTCTTTAGATAGTTTTAGGATCTGGGCTTCAACTTCTTCCGCTGTGTATCTACACCATGTTGGTGGCCTCTTAGTTACAGGTCTTGTTTGATGTGAAATCCCCTTTTCTTGTTTTGGCATATTTTCTCTTCTCCGAAACTCCTTACAGGCGGAGGGAATGCAAGTATTTAAAATATTCGTTTGTTTTGTGAAGAAATCCATTCAGCAAATTTTCTGATAGCTTTAGAGCGATGAGAAATAATGTTTTTTTCTAAAAGGTTCATCTCTGCGAATGTTCTTCCATTGCAGTTTTCGGGTGCAAAGATTGGATCGTATCCAAATCCTGAAATTCCTCGTTCTAATAAAGTCAACTTTCCCTTAACTAAACCAATAAAACAGATCGGTTTTAAATCAGGGCTACCGAATGCAATCACCGATTTGAAATAAGCAGTTCTGTTCTTTATTTTGTCCATTAATTTGAGAATGCCCTTTAGTCCAATTGTGTTATAAACATACTTAGAGTATGGTCCTGGAAATCCCTCTAAAGCTTCCACAAAAAGTCCAGCATCCTCTACGAAGATTGGAAGTCTACAATTTTTCACTGCATCTTGCACGCTGTATTTGGCTATATTTTCCAGAGTATCATCCTGAATCTCAATAGTTTCTACACGTAGCATTGCGGTAGTAATTTTACTTTCAGAAAGTATCATTTTTACTTCATTAAATTTATGAAAATTACTAGTTACAAAATAGACTACTTTACATCCGGGGAAGCCGACTGGAAAAATGTTTTGCGGTTTCATCGGTTTTTGGTCTTCCAATTAATAACAGGGAGATGAAATTATTTGAGTTCTGGGTATTTTTCTCTAATTTTCTCATCCGCGATCTTAGCAATCAAAGCATTAGAGATTAGTACACATTTAGCATTCTTAAGATGCATGAGTTCAGCAGGTTTTTGGTCTTCGGTAACGAGAAGTAGATTATTTTTTGAAGCATATTCAACAACAGTTTTGTCCTTTGCTCCGCGAAGTCCAGCTTCTTGAACAGTTAATACATCCCAACCCAATATTTCGAAGTATTCTTTCAATCCAGCGTACATCTCATCAAGTAGAATCTTCAATAAACTCACCTCAATAAATAATAATTTTAGACAACTGTGTTTAGAGACTTATATTTTTTAATATCTATCGGCTATATATCGCCCTCTTTTTTCGATTTCTCGAATCTTGACTACAATTCTTTTTTTCTCTTCTACTCCAACAACTTCTGCGTAACCATCCATCAATGATTTGAAGGATTCTTTCGCATATTTATGATGCGTGCTTAGAAGAGTGCGTTTCATTAAATGTAGATCAACACCTTTTGGTTCAAGTTCTATTGATCTTTCGCTTAATCCAAAATCAATGAAAATAACTTTCCCATTAGGAGTCAAAATCATATTTGAAGTTGTTAAATCACCATGAATAATTCCATTTTTATGAAGGCGACCTATCAGATTACCAATAAGCTTACAGAGTTTTAATCTATCTTCTTTTGAAAAGTTATCCAAGATTTCTTTAACCTGTTTTCCATTAACATACTCCATTATTATGTTGGAATCTTGAAAGTTTACCATAAAAATTGTTGGAGTAGGAACACCAGCTTCCTTTGCTTTATGAATAAGAGAAGGCTCATGGATAGTTCGTTGTGAACGAATAATCTGATCTAATTCTGGAATCCTATATTTTTTAGGTAATCGATGTTTTATGATTACTTTTTGGTTATGCCAATTTTCTAGGTATAGGCTTGCTTCAGCACCTTTCTTAATCAAAACCATTCTTTTTTTCCTCAACCCAAGGTGCATAAACATCTTCTAGGCGCCATTTTACATTAACAAAACTTTCTTCCAGAGGTGTTGAATATCCGCTGAGATATGCTAATATTCCTGCCCAAGCAATCATAGCTCCATTATCAGCTGCCAGTTTGAGAGGAACTACACAAAATCGAGCATTATGCTCCTGTGCTACCAGTTTAATCATAAATTGTAATTTTTTATTTGCAGCTACACCTCCTGTTAACAAAACTTCTGGTTTTTGTGTGTGAGCCAAAGCTCTTTCAGTTACTTCTGCTAACATTGAAAAAGCTACTTCCTGAAGACTAAAACAAATATCCTCCAAAGAACCTCTATTTGACTGGAAAGAAGTAACAGCCGCAGTTTGAAGTCCACTGAAAGAAAGATCCATTCCCTTTACGGTATAAGGAAGTACAACAAAATTTTTTCCCTTGAGAGCTAATTTCTCAACTGCAGCACCAAAAGGAGCACCTTTTTTCTGTTTTAATCCCACATTTCGTGCAAAAACGTCTAAACAATTTCCCATAGCAATATCTAGAGTTTCTCCAAAAATTCTGTATCTACCCGCTTCAAATGCTGAAACTATTGTATTTCCACCTGAAACATATAATGTAACAGGATCAGTTGCTCCAGTTGTAAGTTTTCCGATTTCTATATGCCCAATGCAGTGATTAACACCGACAAGGGGAATACTAAGATAGGAAGCTAAAGCTCTCGCAGCAGTTGCACCTGTTCGAAGACATGGACCTAGACCTGGACCTTGAGAAAAGGCAACTAAACCAATTTCCCTCGGTTTCATTGAAGCATTTTCAAATGCTTTTTCAAGAACTTTCTCTGAAACAGCAGAATGATGTCTAGCTGCTTCTCGAGGATGAATCCCTCCTTCAGCAGGCAAATATGCATCATTTGCATTCGAAAGAATTTTGCCATCGAAAGAGACAATTGCAGCTCCAAAATCATCTGCAGTAGATTCGATTCCTAGGCAGTAACATTTGGATAAATCGATTTTCTTGGACAAATTGTGACTCCCTATAAATTATTTGAATTTAGTTCAAATTCATCTTGTATGTGCATTACTTGAAAACTTTGTGTTTTTTAGGGGGTTAAAAAGTTTCGTAATTCAGTTTTGAATTCATGTCAATAACATTATTTAGTTAATATTCAATAAAAAGAAAAAATAACTACACATTTTTATGCTTTAATTGCACTATGTATAATGCAAATTTGAAAGGACAGATATTTCATGCCGAGACGCAATGAACTTGAATATAAAGCATTACAGGTTATTTCAAATAATGGAAATGATGGCGTGTTGCAGTCTGAGTTATGGCGAGAATTGGATGCAACAAGTAGAGAAGGCAGCAGAATTGCTTTAAAATTGGAGAACAAAGGTTTAATCCTTCGAGAAAAAGAACTTTATGAAGGAAGATGGACGTATCGACTTTATCCTAAAAGGAAACCTGCTTCTCTTAGCTCCATAATTAACTCCCCTTGTTTGATGTGCCCAAATGATCCAAGATGTGGAGCTTGGGGACCAATCTCTCCTCATGAATGTCCAAGATTGACAGCATGGATTCTTGGAAAAGAACAACCGGAAATTGAAACTTCTGGTGAAAGCTAGTTTTGCCTAATGCATGGATAAATGACCGAAAAAAGGAATATTATTATAAAAAAGCGAAAAAAGAGAATTTTCGTTCGCGAGCATCTTATAAACTTCTTCAAGCAGTAGAAAAATATAATTTTATAAAACCTGGTTGGGTAGTGGTTGATTTAGGAGCTGCTCCAGGAGGCTGGACACAAGCAGCCAGAAGAATTGTAGATGACAGAGGTTTTATTCTAGCAGTTGATATTAAACCATTAAAAAGCTTCAGCGACTCCAATACTAGAACAATAATAGGTAACATTACTGATCCAAATATAATTAATGAAATAAATGATTTTTAGTTAGTAAACCAAAAGCTAGCAGAATGAAGAGTGCAGAATTATATGTACTAGCAATGGGACTAAAATAATAAACTGCACTATCAATTTGAAAAAAGATTAAATGAAGTTATCTTTTTTATTTACGGCTTCTTTGATTGTTTTGACTGCTGTTGTTAAGCCATTACAATTAATATCTTTTTGAAGTTGATTCGCTTTGTTCAGAATAGTTTTACTATCCAAAATATATCTGATTTTAGCTAACAAGAGCTCTTTACCTAAATTCTCTTGTCTTATAATCTCGGCAACTCCTAATTCTACAGCTTTTTTTGAGTTGTTAAATTGTTCTGTATGGCTAGGCGTGGGAATAAGAACCATAGGTCGACCGAAACAAATAGACTGAGATATTGTGCCATGCCCACCCCTTGAGACTATAACATCACTGGCCTTCATGTATTCAAATCGGTTTGAAAGCCACCCATGAATAATCAGATTTCCATTTTTTATAATACCTACAGAATTATTCGGATATCCAAGGGACATAACTATTTGATAATTTTCTGGAAATTGTGTTAAGATTTTTCTTAAAATACCAGTAAAATAAGCCCGTTCTTTCGCTGGTCCGCTTATAGGTGCAAAGATTATAGATTTGTCATCATCCAAACCAAGGTTTTTGCGCAACTGTTTTATTTCAGGTAGATCTGCAGATGTAACAGGAAGAATTGGACAAATGAATCTCATTTTCTTATGATAAGCTTTGGGAATATGCAAATTTTTATTCGAAATAGTATAAGGTGGAGGAAAATCAGGAATAAGAGCATAGATTGTATCTGCCCATATTCTTCCCACAAATGTCATAGTTGTTGCGTCTGCTATTCTAGCGAGTTTGAGAAATCTTGTTCTTCTGGGAATAAATACTTGAAATTGGTTTAGAATACAAATTCTAGGAATTCCTAAAAATTTTGCAGCTAAAAGAGAGGAAGCTCTGGAATCTGAAACCACCACATCAGGTTTGAAAGATTGCATAAAATTAATTTCAGCATCAATTTGTTTCATTATTGTATGTATAGTAATGAATGGTCCTGGATTCACAGTTGTTTTTCTAAAGTCAATACTTCCGTCAGGTTTGACGGCAACACCAATATCAGGTGATTTAACAACATTAAATCCTTCATTCTGAACATACTTTAATCCTTCTCGATATGTTGAGAATAAAATTTTGATATTATCTAATTCAAGTTTTCGTGCGATAGGTATACAGCGACCAACATGACCCAATCCAACACCAGAAGGACAAAACATAACTCGCATGAGTTCGCAACCTTTCAAATTCTTTTTAGAACGATTTCTCCATTAGGTGTTTTTTCTTCAAAAATAATTGCTTGAAAGCGGTAAACCTTTGTTCCTTTTAATAACCAAGTATCAGCAGGTAAACCAGCCTTCATTGCAGTTTGACAAAGGAATTCTTCCGGTTGCCAATTTAATTCAGCAGGAACCTGAGGTAAAAGCAATCCTTTATGATAATTTCTCTCTAATATAAGACCATCTTGCCCAATCTTAATTTTTGATGGATAATCTGACGGCTTATTAACATTAATAAGTTCAGGGGGAGTTAACACACTAACCTCAAACACAATTCTATTTAATTCTTGTGAACTAACAGGTAAAAAACGTGGATCCTGAGTTGAAGCGCTAATAGCTGCTTCTATAACTGCTAAAATTAGCGAAGTTGTGGGGTAAGGAAGTCCTATGCAACCTCTTAATCTCTTTGATCCTTCACAGAGACTGTTCAAAGTAACAAAAACCCCTGATTTTTCCATTAAAATGGGTGAAATATTTTCAGGAACTTCCAAAATTGTTTTTGTTTCAAGATATTCTGTAACGGTTTCCCTAGCTAATTTTACGAGAAATGTCCCATCACTAAGGCTTAATGAAAACTTCATCCTGTTCTACCAATGACTTACTAAAAATAAGTCGTTTCTGGTATTAACTTTTTTGAAAAAAATATTACAACCACGGTAATAACTAGAAGTCAAATGAGTTTTCAGTAATTCCCTCTTTTGTTATGATAAGTAAGTCAACACCATTACCACTCATAACGTCTCTTCTTACAGCTGATTTTATTGCTTTTAGTATCAAATCTTTTGCATCTTTTTGATTCATTTTGTTGCTGTATCCTTGTTCAAGGACTCCTGTTGCCATCTGAGCACCAGAACCAACAGCAGCATAGTTATCAGGCAAAAGTGATCCAAGAACATCCAAAACATAAAGAGCTGGACCATCATCATCTATTCCACCAACGATTGTTTGAACAATCAATGGAATCATACGTCTATTGAAAAGAACATTCGACATGACTTTAGCTGCAGCTTTAACGGTCATAGGTCTTTTTGCATCCAGTGAGAAAAGTTTTGCTTGAGCTTCTACTTCTCTGGTCAATATTTGCATATCCGAAACTAGACCTGCGCATGCAGCACCAATTTTATCGGTTATCTTGAAGACTTTCTTTCCGGTTTTACTCATAATCATAGATCCGTAGGTAACTCTTTTTTCTGAGGCTAAAATTATCCCTTCATTGAAAACTAGACCAATTGTTGTAGCTCCGGGCATATAAAAACGGGATTGGGCTTCGTGACTCAATTTTTATTCCTCTAATTTCTTTGCATATTGTCTTTAAGGGGTCTATTAAAGTTAATTGTATGTTAAACCTGTAGATTAGTTTATAATTTCGGTTTGTTTACCTTTTATTGTTTGGAGACAAAATAATGAAACGAATTGGTTTAGTTACCAGTGGTGGGGATGCTCCGGGAATGAATGCAGCCATCAGAGCAGTTACCCGTGTCGCCTATTCGAATAGTTTAGAAGTTATTGGTTTTGAACGTGGTTGGGATGGTTTAATCAATAATAAGTTTAGAATTTTAACTCCGAGGAATGTTGGGGGAATTCTTCATTTAGGAGGTACTATACTTCGTACCTCTCGAAGCCCAGAGTTTAGAACATCTTATGGATTAAAGCAAGCCGCAGAAAATTTGACCCTGAATAACATCACCGGACTTGTTGTGATTGGAGGGGATGGATCTATGCGAGGTATTCAAGCATTAAGTGATGAGACAGACATATCGATTGCTGGTGTTCCGGCTACGATAGATAATGATGTGTTTGGGACCGAAGAAACAATAGGTTTCGATACAGCAGTTAATACTGCAATTTCGGAGATCGATAAAATTAGGGATACTGCAAATTCTCATGAACGAATTTTTATTGTTGAAGTTATGGGAAGGAAAAGAGGATTTCTTGCACTATTAATAGGGCTAACAGTCGGTGCAGAAGTGATTTTAGTACCAGAAGTTGATTTTGATCTAAAGTCAATTGTCGAAACTTTAGAGATCAATAGGAACAAGGGAAAAAAGTCAGGAATTATTGTAGCGGCAGAAGGAATTGGTGATACTCATAAATTAATGAAAGAAATTGAAGTAGAGGCAGGGGTCGAAGTCAGATTGAGTGTCACAGGTTATGCCCAAAGAGGAGGCAATCCAACAGCCAGAAGCAGGTTATTAGCGAATATTTTTGGAGAAAAGGTTGTGCAATTGTTAAACACTGAAGAAAAAAATATGATGGCTTGTTTAAAGAACGGTAAAATAGATAGTATTGACATTGAAACAGTTTGTAAGAATGAAAAACAGTTAGATTTATCATTATTGAAACTAGCTAAAAAACTTGCGACATAAATTTATGAAAGTATTTTTACAATTCAGGATTGAGAATACTAGCATACAATTTAGAAATAAATGAAGTTTTAGAATGATCTTATTTGAAAAATTCTACTGTTATTAAAAAAAGTTATGCAGTTTAATAATCATAGTATGTAGTAGACTTGTTACGGATTAAATTAAATAATGTTATTGAAATAAATTAAAATGGAAGTGTCTGGTTTTTACCAGACCGAGATTTTTCCATAAGTCAACTTTTCGCAAAAATCTTCTATATTAGCTAATTCAGCATCTATCACTTCTGTAATTCTTCTTTGAATCGTTTTATCCAAAGTTGATCCCTCATTCATAACTACCTGAGCAGCTGCAATAGCAGGTTGATCAATAGGCATTCCTATTTGGCTTAGAAGCCATACACAAGTTTCTGCAACTTCGGGTACTTTCCTACAGATGCTTCGGGCAATCTGATGAGTTAGAGCATTATAGATTTTCCCTACATGACTTACAGGGTTTTTTCCAGCCGCTGCTTCAGTACCTATTGGTCGATTTAAAGAAATAACTCCATTAACTTTGTTTCCTCTGCCTACCTGACCGGAGTCTGCACCATCCGCACTTGTACCTAGGACACTGAGGTAAACACCATCTACTCCTCTTCCCTCAACATCTAATGTGTTTACAAAAACGTTAACTTTCTTAAAAGCAGCTTTTTTATTTACCCAATCTTGAACATCAGTTTGGATGTCTTCCTTTTTTCTCATGTAGTCTTTTTCATTTTCAACAAACCGGTCAACAAAAGCCATAGCAATTGTCAAATTTAGAATTTCTCCGTTCTTAAAACCCATAACTTTAACATCTTCTCCACCTGCAGGGAATCGTTTCTTGAATTCCTTAGAATTTACATAACGTTCGGTCTCTAGAACCATATTTTCAGTACGAGTCATAGGAGCATAACCAACAGCAGCTGAAGTATCGTTTGCTCCGAACATACAAGTTTCTCTCTTGAATATATCAGTGAGACCTTGAGAGCCGTGTCTAATTGCAACCTGATATTTCATGTGTTTATCTGGATCAACAAAACGAAGATTCTCATTTAACCAATTTTTAGCTGTTTTAATAGCTATTTCGTTAACAGGGATATCTTTTCCATCAGCTCCAAAGGTTGCTCGGTCACCAAAAATTAAAAGCATTGGCTCATTTACAATCCCCCCGCCGAACTTACACTCAACATCACCAGCTACAAGAAGCGACTTGTCGGTATTATGGTGTAAAATTGCTCCAAACTCCTTCAGATATACTTTGCTAAGTTCCACTGAAACCTGATCCATTATAGCATCACACATCGAGTCAGGATGACCGACACCCTTGCGTTCAACAATCTCAATTGGTTGTTTCTCAAGAGGCGTCCGTTTTGAACCGTTCACTAATATGTTCCGCATAAGAACACCTTGACGAAAGGCTAATTCTAATAATTCATATATACCTTCCTGTGCAAAAGTTGAAAAGTCTACAAATAGGTGATTTTCTCAAATCTAGATGATAGTCAAAAATTTAATAATTATAACTATAAGAATCGAAAAAATTGTGAAAGCCATTTTTGCCTTAAAATTGTAGTAAACATTGATAAATGACACACCTTAATAGAGAAAAATATGCTTGAACAGTTAAAAGAGGCTTGCGGGGTTTTCGCTGCAAAAGATTTCGCAGATAAGTCGGTATTTCCCTACATTTATTGGGGGCTTCGAGCGCAAAACCATCGTGGCCATCAATCTCATGGATTTCTAACATATAATGGAACATTCCACAGCTACAAAGGTTTGGATCTAGTTCCTAAAGTAAAAAAAGAAGAAATCCAGAAATGGTTGGTGGAACTTCCAGGGGATGTAGGATTAGGACATGTTAGATACTCAACATCGGGAGGAACGGATCATGATTCACTCGTGAAAAGTACACAACCTATTTTGGAAAAAAGAGGAGAAAAACAGATAGCAATCGCGTTTAATGGGAATGTTGTTAATACTCCAGATATAATAAAAGAAATTAGAGAAGAAATTCCAAATTTTAGATTCAATTATGATGCAGAATTAATCTCTAAGAAATTACTTAGGCAAGGAAAAGATGGAGATCTAGCTACATCGGTTAAACGTTGCATGAAAGAAATTGAAGGAGCCTTTTCGGTTGCAGGACTAACTGAAAAAGGAGAACTTTTCGGATTTCGTGATCCTCATGGAATAAGACCACTTTGTTGTGGGTGCAATAAAGACAAAACAACCTGTGCGATATCTTCAGAATCTGTTGGCCTCGACATTAACAGTTTCGATTTTAATTTTGAAGTAAACCCCGGGGAACTTGTTATTGCACAAAAAGATGGCTTTATAAGAAAACAGCTTTGCAATGATGAGCGAAAAGCAATGTGTGCATTTGAATTTGCTTACTTTGCTAGACCAGATTCGAAGCTGGGTGACAGATATGTTTACGAAGTAAGGGAAGCTTTTGGAAGAAACTTTGCATGGGAGTATCCTGAGACAACCAGTAAAGTTGATATGATTATTTCTATGCCAGAAACAGGTAACGATGCAGCTTTTGGATATCATGAATTAACCGGAATTAGATGGGAAAGAGCGTCTAGACGTCATAGATATGTAGCTGAAAGGGCGTTTATCCTCCTCTCAGATGAACGGTATAGTACTATTGATCGTAAAATCAATATTGTCGATCATAAGTTCACAGGAAAAAACATTGCAGTAGTAGATGATAGCATTGTCAGGGGAGATACTACGAAGGTTGTAGTTAATAAACTTCGACAAATGGGAGCCAAAAAAGTTTACCTATTCATTACATTTCCAAGGATTATTGGTCCATGCTTTTATGGAGTAGACATGGCAACTTATCGTGAATTAATTGGATCACAACATGATCCAGAGGAAATTGCAGAGATAGTTGGAGCAGATGGAGTTAATTACCAATCAGTTGATGGATTAGTCAAAGCTACAGGATTAGAAAAAGAGGATCTTTGTTTAGGATGTATCACAGGGAAATATCCAACCCCCCTAGCTCAGAAACTAGCTGATGAGATGAAAGAAAGATTCGAGAGCGGATACACCGAAAAAGGAAGAATTTACGAAAATTCCATAGATTAAATTTTTTGGTGAACCTAAATGGAAAAAGTTGGAATATTGGTAGTTTCATATGGTTCAAGAGCAGCCGCGATTATTGATACTTTTAGGAATAGCCAAGATTACCTTACTAAATTCTATGTAGTGGACAAACAGAAAAATCCTTTTAATCTAAAAATTGCAAAAAAACATACAGTTATTCCCGATCTTAATATAGAAGAAATTACAAAATTTGCAAAAAAATATCGAGAACATATAGACTTTGGTATTGTGGGTCCAGAAAAACCTATAATTGCAGGTATCA
>JARRMA010000032.1:0-8609 GCA_037386505.1 Candidatus Bathyarchaeota archaeon | reverse complement strand
AAAAGAAAGAAAAAAAGAAAACAACAATATCTGCAAACTACAGGAACAAAAAGTAAACCAAATTTATCTTCAGTAACATGCATTGATAAAACCTGAAATTAATTTTATTTCTGAATTGACGGAATGGTTTGCTGGATACACGCGAAGCCTAAACCAGTGAACTTTGGAAAATACAAAAAACTGAATTACGCATTAAAAAGAATCCGAGGCTAAACAAATGGATGGAAAAGTGTACAAGTATATGGAGCGCGCGCATTGACTACATTTCTTTTCTGAACTATTTTCCATTATTTGTCACTCATGTTTTGTAATTTAGCAACATATTCAGGAAGTGTACAGGCTCCAACGCCAATCTTATCATCGGAGTACTCCCTTAGAAAAACATAAAATGCATCTTTTGGAATTTCTGGAGTAACCTTGCATGCTGCTTCAGTTAAAGCTTTGATTAATTCCTTGCGTTGATTTGGTTTTAGTTCAGGTCCATCATAAATTAATACAGGCATCTTCTTCACGATAACTCAAATAAGTTTAGATTGTTAATATAATTTTTTAGTTAAGAAGTTAAATTTAGCGCAAGCCCCAAATCCAAACTAGAATCAAGTTAATGATATATTATAAATCGAAGACGTTCAACTAGTTCTTTGTAGCTGTGCCCTCGAGGTCAGTTACTTCTCAAACTTGGGCAATCTCAGCAATCTCTCTTCGCATTTTTCTTTCTCCAAATAATAGTAAGGCAATATAGCTAACAGGCTGCAGCAATACTTGTAGGTCCTCTTCGAGAAGTAAACCTACACACGATTATTTTATTATTATACCATCTTCGAGTTTTATTTTTCTTTGGGCATAATCAGCGATGTCTTTTTCATGTGTGATCAATATTATAGTTGTATCTGTTTCTTGATGAAATTTTTTTATTAAATCCATAACTTGCCTTCCTGTTTGTGAATCTAGGTCTCCCGTTGGTTCGTCAGCAAAAAGTACTTTTGGTTTATTAGTCAGCGCTCTGGCGATTGCTACTCTTTGCATTTGTCCCCCACTGAGTTGAGAAGGATATTGTTTAGCCTGATTTTTTATACCAACTCCTTCTAGAAGATTTTCTATTCTTGATTTGAGACTCTTGCTTAATCCCGCCAAATCTGCAGGTAAGGCTATGTTTTCTCGCGTATCGTAATGAGGCAATAAAGCATAACTCTGAAAAATGAAACCCATTTCCAATAACCTAAGTTTTGATTTATCTTTGTCACTGAGTTTTTGAAGATTTTTTCCTTCAAATAGAACATATCCATAATCGGGTTCATCTAAACTAGCCATACAATTGAGAAGAGTAGTTTTCCCAGCACCGGAATTTCCCACTATAGCCACAAATTCTCCCTTCTTTATATCCAAATCCACTCCCCTTAATTATGCATTAAGGGGAGTGGATTTGGATATAAAGAAGGGAGAATTTGTGGCTATAGTGGGAAATTCTGGTGCTGGGAAAACTACTCTTAATGCATAAACCCTAGTTTTTCCAAGATTATAATTTTTAACAAGACCCCTTACCGAAATAATTGTGTCCTCGGAAACCTCTAAATCCTGAGGGATAAAATTCCTAAAAATTTTATTTTGAAATGTAAAGTAAGGAAGATCAGATCCAAAGAAATCTAACCACATTTTTAATAATTCTGCCTGTATAAAAAGATCAGAACATAGTTCTGCTAAAGGAAAGATTTCCAGTTTGAGTTCTTCAATAGAATCTACTGTTTTTAATATATATTTTGTTTCATCAAAGTAATCCCGCAAAGCAATTTGACAAGTATCAATACTCTTCTGAACATCTTTCAATAATGCTTTGCCAGTATTAATTTTCCATGACACTTGTCTTATAGTTGTATCAAAGTTTTCGCAGAATTGTTTGAAATCATATTTCTTCATACAAAAAGATTTTGGTTGATTGAACAGATTTAATATCGTTGAAATTGTTTTATCCATATTTTGTAGAGCGCTCAGTTTTGCTTGCACTATTCTAAAAAACATCTCAAGCTTATTTTGGGTTTTTGTGTCATTTATTTTATAATGCCTTCCTTGAAGACCTAAATTTAGTCGTTCCAATACAGATTGCATATCTCGTAGATAAGTTAATGTAGGATCGAGGAAAGTTAGAAAGAAATTAACTATAACTAGTTTGTCTGTCATTCCTTCTAAATCAATTTGATAATCATAAGGTATTGTGAATGTTTTAATTTCGCTTCCTGTTAGTGATAAGCGAACTATTTTATTCTCATTTAAATCCCAAATAAGGGTCAGGCTTTTTTGTTGAATTTCAGAGTATTGATCAGGGATATCTGATAGGACTTTTTTTAGAGTGTATGCAAATGTTTTTGGTAGTTTGGGATCAACTACCTTTAGAAAATCTTTTACAATATTGCTTGTTTCTTTTAGTTCTTGTTTTTCTTTTAGAAGTTTTTTTAATTTTGTTTTGTTTTTATTGTAGTAACTTTGAAGGATTGCTGATATTTTTTCTTCTATTTTTTCCACTTTAGCGATTTCTATTGGTTTTTTTAGGTCTTTTTCTGTTCCTACGAATAGAAACATGTTATTTTCTTTTTGGTTTGTAGTGGCTTTTTTGATGTTTTGTTTGAACGCTTTTTGTATACTTGTTTCTAGTTGGGAGTTTTGTTTTGAATTTGATTTTTCTATTAGTGCACCTAAATAGGCTTTCATTTGGGGTTTCCTCCTGATGTTAAGACGCATTGTTCAACATGTGACACTGCACCATCAGTCATGTGAACTATGTAATCGCACTTTTCAGCTATCCATCTGTTATGAGTCACTAAGACCAATGTTTGTTGATTGAGTCTATTTATTCGACGAAATAGATCCATCACTTCAGCGCTTGTAGTGGAATCCAAGTCTCCTGTTGGTTCATCTCCTAAAATTATTGCAGGTTGATTTATTAGTGCACGGGCAATTGCAACCCTTTGCTGTTGTCCTCCAGAAAGTTCTGTGGGTGAATGATAAAGTCTGTCTCCCATTCCTAACTCTCTGAGCAACATTTTGGACTGTTCTCGTGCTAATCCAGCTCTAATACCTGTTAGCAGAAGAGGTGTCTCCACGTTTTCAACTGCTGTTAGAAAAGGAAAAAGATTGAATAGCTGGAATATGAATCCAATGTTGTCTCTACGGAAAGCTGTCATTTTAGTGTCTGACAATGAAGCTGTGTCTACTCCATCAATGATTATGGTTCCTGCTGATGATTTGTCAAGGTGCCCTATCATATTTAGGAGGGTTGTTTTTCCACATCCTGATGGACCCATTATGGCCATCATATCTCCTTTTTTAACTGTCAATTCTATTCCTTTAAGGGCATGAACTTCATTTGTTTTTCCTTCATTGTATTTTTTATGAAGCCCTGAAATCTCTAGAATGGGTTTTGTTGAATTAGATGTTAATTTAGACATTTTGTTCACCCTACATACCTCAATGCTTCTGCAGGTGGAATTCTAGATGCTACAATTGCAGGTAGAAATCCTGAACCTAGGGCAATTAGGACAATCATTGAAAGATATAATGCCAAATCTTCCCAGGGAATAACTAAGGATACTCCTTGCATGTTCGCAAAGCCTAGACTCACTAACAATCCATTGGCTGTCCCAATCAGAAGTCCGATTATTCCAAGGACGACTAATTCAAGTAGAACTGAAAGGATAACCTGTGATCTAGGAAATCCTATAGCGCGCATCATTCCAATTTCGCGTTTTCTTTCTGAAACATTTCTTATTGAAATTACTGCCATGCCTACTGCTCCAATGACAAGACCAAATGTTACATAGATTTGGAGAAAAGATCCTATTCTATCGGTAAGTTCTAATGTTGATTCGATTCGAGAATATGTCCGACTTGTACTAGCAACAAAGAAATTGTCATTTGCAAGCTGGCGATAGCCTTCACCATTTTTGTTTGTGAACTCTTCAATTTCTTGATTTATATCCAGGAGTTGAGGATCATCAATCGGAAGAGTGGTTTTTATCAAATAGACATTGTATTGATCTGGTTCTCTAGATGTTAGGCTTTCACCGTTTGCTTCTCCCAGATAATTAGTTTGCTCTGCCCAGTATTCAGGCATATAAATAGTTCCTAAGATTGAAAGAAAATCCATTTCGCCTCCACCTGGAGCTAGATTTGCAGCTAGAGGGAATCCTCCAGCACGCTGTCTGTCCAGTGTTCCTCCTACCGTGAATGCTTGATAAGTTGGATATCCGCTTGTTGATGTGTTCATTGGAATCCAAATTTGTAGTCCAATGGGCAGTATGAATGAGTCTGTAAAGACTATTGGGTTTTTGATGATGTTTCCATTATCATCTTTTAATTGTACCACATCTTCAAGAGGATTTTCTGATCCTCCTCCAGCAAATCCAGGTGCGCCTCCTCCCCCAAAGTCTAGTTCAGATAAATCGGTTTCCCCAGAGAATATAGAAAGTAAACCGGATGTTACATTATATGATGCCATTTCATATTGTGTGCTAAAGAATTTGTCCCAACCTTTTTTCGAAAGTTCCTGAAGATGATCATCAGAAAGATCTGAGAGATCAGGTTGCCTTACTTCATCTGGAAGACTTGAAAGGTAAAATGGATAACGCCAATCTGAATCTAGATAACTTGACGCATTTCCTCGAATTTGTTCACTCTTAAATTCGCCAAGTTTTATTGGAACAAAGCTTACTGTGGGGTCAAAATCTGGGGATGTGGGATCAGCTAACGCGACGTACTTTGTGAAGTCTTGTCTTGGATTAAATGTTTTGAACCCGATAACATCTGTTATTCGGGTATCAAGTTTGTAAAGTTCATTTGTGTAATTGGTTCCAGGTATTATTGCTTCAGGTTTGTTTAGACTTACCACCACGTCTACACCTTGAGAATCTTGTTCAAGTTGAATTGCAGTGCCCAAACTTGTGGGAATTAATGTTGCCACTAGAACGTTTAGAGTTAATATTACTGCGAAAATGGCAAATGTTAAGGTTGAACGGGTGATATGTGACGATATTAGTGAAGGGGATATCTGGGCTACGCCTTTTAGACCTCTGATTTTTATCAATATGTTTCTTAATCCTCTCATCAAGATTGGCAGGTTTAGAGATACGAATAGGATTGATCCGATTATTATTTCTATAATCCCTAAAACCAGAATGTCAATGGATAGACCAGTTATATCGGTGACCCAGTTGCCCATGGCGAAAATGAATAATATTGAAGGTATTGTCCAGAGAGTGATTGCTGCAATGTTGAATGCCTTCACTCTATCAACGAATTTGGAGAGAACAAATCCCATTCCTCCCGTAAATAATCCAAAGCCCATCATCAGATAACGCCATTCATCTAGACTATCCCAGCCTTGACTTGTCCAAAAGACTTGATATGATTCATCAATTACTCCATTATTTAGAAGAAGAATTATTCCTCCTACAATCATCAAAATTCCTAATGCTAGAAGGTTTCTGCTTGATTTTTCTTTAAATTCTACTTTTATTCCTCGTAATGCCTCAACAATTTTGACCCTTGAAGCTCTTAGTGCAGGTAGAATTCCGGTTATAATGCTTAGGGCGACACCAATAATTACTGAAAGGATGACCGCATCCGTTGAAATAATTGGTTGAATACTAAGTTCTCCTGTTCCAAAAAGACTTACTAGGTAGATTGCTACTGCTTGACCGAATGCTAGACCTCCGATTAGGCCTAAAACTCCGCCCACTATTCCTTGGAATAAGTTTTCGATTATTATTGATTGAAAGATTCCTCCTCTGTTTGCGCCTACTGCTCTCAGAACTCCTGTTTGGAATTCTCTGTCTTCAACGCTCATCAATTGTATATTTGTGATCAACAAAATTCCTGTTATGGTGATTAAGAATCCGAGAGCTGTGAGCATTGTACTCATTAATGTTATGAAGAAATTGGCAAAAGTAATGAAATCCAAACGGTTGGAGGTTACTGAATAAATTTTTTCGGTATTTCCTGTTTGAGGATTTGTTTTTTCAGGTATCGAATTTTCGATTTGGTTTAACTTTTCACGTAAAAAGCTTTCATCAATTTGAAGAAGGAAGTGATCTGATTTGTATGAAATAAGGAATGTGCTGATTATGTCTGTTTCTTTGTTTGGATCTTTTAGGCTCAACCAGTCTTGGAGGTGATCTAATCTCATTACTGCTCCTTGGTATTGAGAACTGATTCCTGGACGATTGGAATCGAATATTCCAGTCACTTTCATATCTAGTTTTTCAATTTTTTGAGTGAATGACACTATTGGAACTCTTATTGGACCGTTTGGGGTTAATGTTTCAAATGCGATCTCTGTTATGTCTATGCTTGCATTTGTTCCATCCAGACTTCGTATTAATAAATAGGCATCTCCTCTGAGATTTTTTCCTGAATAAGGTGTCAAATCAAAAGTTGAATTGTTTAATGCAGAAGCAGTAGTCCAGTTTGCTAAGTCAATTGTAGTTTGGTCATTTAGGGAGAAACCAAAAAGAACCAGAGCATTATTGCTTCCTGAAGCTGTGACATTGATGTATGAGTAGTTTGTTAGATTAAGTTGTGGTACCTTTGTTGTATAGGCTGCTACTACGCTTGTGAAGTTTAGTGGTTGTATTTCCAAAAATAAATTAGAATTTGTGCTATCTAACGCGAAATATGTGTTTGTTATGTTAGAATTTAGAGACCAATCTGATAATGGAATAACTGGGGGAGTGACTGTGGTTGAAAGTTTGGTTATTTCAGTTGTCAATATTACAGGTATGGTAGTGTTTTCATCCAACCCAAAAGTTTTGGCTTGGTCGCTTGATATTAAAATACTATTGTTGTCACTTAAGAGTGAAGGCAAGTCCATTTGTTCTTGACTTTTCCAATCATAGAAGTTTCCAAATGTATCTGGATAGTTTAGAGGAATTCCAGATAGGGTCATTTTAGGATCAAATTGGCTAGATATCAATGCTGGGACATTAGTCGACAATTCGGGCATTATCCCTAAAGCATCTGGAACGAGGTTGCTAATCTTTTCTTCATCGGTTATGCTTAGATAAGCTCCTGAAGTTACGTTCATTATTCTAAAATCAACTTCGCCTTCTCCTTGAAGAATGCTGGTTAAGAACGAATTTTCTAGAGTGTCTGTTGTTATGGTAATGCCTACGAGCAGAGTGACTCCTAAGGTTACAGCCAATATGGCACTAAGATTCTTAGTTTTTCTTCGCGATAATGATCTCCATGCAATTAAGAAACTAGATTTTAAACCCAAGAGCTTCACCTATAGTTGATTTTTTTGATTTTTTGTTTGAATTATTTCTTCTATTTTGTTTGAACTTTCTTCCAAAATTTTAGAAAGTTTTTTGATATCCTCTTCAGATAAATTATCAAGATTTTTGCGCAGCAAAATAAACGATTTTACCAATTTTTTTGCAGATTGTTTGGTTTTTGAAAATCTATTATTTTCATCTAGATTAAAACCACCCACTAGCATTGGTGCAAGAAATTCCATTTTGGATATGAATTCTTTTGCGGTTTCCATCTGTTTTTTTAGGAATTGTTTTCCTTCTTCGGTGTAGTAATATCTTTTGAATCCAAGCTGGTCTTTTGGCAGTTCTTCTGTGAATCCTTTTTTGTGTAACCATGATAAGAGTGGATAAATCGATCCTGGACTTGGTTTCCAACTGCCTGTTTGGTTTGCTATTTCTTCGATAATTTCTGTTCCAGACATGGGTTTTTCGCTAAGCATTTTCAGAACTAGAAATCTGAGAAGTCCTCTAGGTACTCCTAAAGTTCTATCTTTAATTGTGTGTTTCATTTGGATCACAGCGAAACCTAGGATCAAGAATCACTAGTGATATTTATTCTTTCTGAAAATAGAATAATTAACACTGCTATATGCCCACGGATTTTCCATAATGATTTTGTTTCCAAAAATGTTCATTTTACAAACTACTTTTTGTCATGTACGCGTTTTATGCATGCATCACTAAGGCGCATAAAAAGCGGATACTTTTACTTCACCCAATCCGCACTCTCTACATTAAACTTGACAAAAAACCAGCTATCATGGAGAATCTCAGACAACTACCCACTATGGACAGAATTCAGCCTAACCCTATAATGACTCTTCGTAACAAAATCTATAGACCATTAACAGAAAACGGTTCCACGAAGCCTCTCTAATGCGCGCGCATTTTAGTTTTTTTGAAAAGATTAATTAATTTGGTCAATAATTTAGGCTGGATTAGAATGGACAGAAATTGGATTTATATTGTGACAGGATTTTTGTTGGTAATTATTTCTGTTCCATTATTCTACTCTGTCCATACTGAAAAGCAAGTGCCTGACAATTTCTTTTTTGGGACATCTTTTGGCTTGAAAACAGTTGAAGAGGCAAAACTGCTCATTGATGAAGTAAAAGATTATACAAATTTTTTCTTGATTAACAACTGGGATGTTAGCACAAATGAGACTGCACTAAATTCGATTTGTGATTATGCTGCAGATGCGGGACTAACATTTGTTGTAACGTTTTTGGTTTCATTCGTGAATTCTTCGCCGCTTATTTCTTCGTTTTCGAGTTGTAAGAAAAGTTTTGCCAGTCTTGATTCTCG
>JARRMA010000031.1:0-7265 GCA_037386505.1 Candidatus Bathyarchaeota archaeon | reverse complement strand
AAGAGAATCTTCTCGGCAAGTGGAGTATTGTTGTTTAGGTTTAACATAATCAGAAAAAACATTCCCATGCTAACCAATAATGCGAAGGGATGAAATTTTCTAACAACTGAATATGCCATTCTAACCCCTTATTCATGGGGTCTTTGGTCTGTCTTATCTAGGTTATGCTTTTAGAAGCGTGATTCTATGAAATTTCCTCCACAAACAGGGCAACTTATTGTACCACAACCATTTCCACGGCTATGCTGTAGAAATCTGTCTTCAACTCTTAGAAATACTCGGGGTCTTAACGCCGGAACATAAACAGGCTAAAGAGAAAGTGGAAGAACTCTTCAATCCAAAGATGAAAAAATCCAGTTTTGACTAATTCTTGTAATTCAATACCTTCAAATCCAACCAATAAATATCGATGAACTAGGAATTATCAATATTGCAGTATCGGAAAATGGGTTCATTAGATTGGAATGTATCAGCCTTAGGTTTAGGTTGCATGCGATTACCCCCTAGACGAATCAACAAATTAAGGGCACAAACAGATAAATCAATTGAAATTATCAGATATGCAATCGATAATGGAATAAATTACATTGATACAGCATGGCCCTATCATTTGGGTGATAGCGAAAAAATTCTTGGTGAGGCTCTAAAAGATGGTTATCGTGAAAAGGTGTATCTTGTCACCAAGTTGCCAATGTTTATGGTTCGTAATTCAAAGCATTTTGATAAATACCTAAAGACCCAAATGAAAAGGCTCCAAACCGACTATTTAGACAGTTATTTTTTCCATGCAGTAAATGCTGGAAATTTCCAAAAGATCAAAAAGCTTAAGCTAATCGAAAAAATGGAAAAAGCAAAAGAAGAAGGAATTATTCGCAGTATCGGTTTCTCTTTTCATGACACTTTACCCGTTTTCAAGGAAATAATCGATTACTATTCATGGGATATAACTCAAATCCAATACAATTATGTCGATACAAATGTTCAGGCAACAACTGAAGGGCTTCAATATGCCCATGAGAAAGGCATTGCTGTAGTTATAATGGAACCGCTGAAAGGAGGGTCTTTAGCAAACCCGCCAAAAGAGGTTGTCAATCTACTAAATTTTTCAAAGATTGATAGAACTCCAGTAGATTTAGCGCTTCAATTTTTGTGGAATAAACCAGAAATCTCAGTTGTTCTTAGTGGCATGAACTCCAAAAAGATGATTGACGAAAACTGCAAAAGTGCAGACAAATCTGGGATCAACTCGTTGTCGTCCGAAGAAGAAAAAATAATCCAACAATTCTCTAAAATTTACCATGAAAAACAGGTTATTCCTTGCACTGCATGCGGCTATTGTATGCCCTGTCCTGAAGGAGTAAATATTCCCCAAAATTTTGCTTGTCTAAACAATGTGTCTCTTGAAACCAGTCGATTTCGCAGAATCTTAAGTCGAAGAGCTTACGGAAAAATGGCAAAATCTAGTACTAAAGTAAACTTCAAGAATCCAAATGGAAATGCGTCACTCTGTAGCAAGTGTAGTAAATGTGTACCAAAGTGTCCACAAGAGATTGATATTCCAATAGACTTAGAAAAAGTTAGACAGACATTTGATAAAAGATTCAAAATTTTGTAGAACAAAAAGTAATAAACAAATGAAAAAACCAATCGCGAAAACAATTGACGACTTTCGCAAACTATCCGAAAGATATTCAAGTGATGTTTGAAAAAATACGGCGGACAATCAGACAAGCAGCACCTAAAGCAACAGAAACGATATCATGTGCTATCCCAACTTTTGACATGAATGGAAAACATCTTGTTCACTTCTCCGCATATAAACACCATATAGGATTTTATCCAACGCCTTCAGGCATTGCTAATTTCAAGAATGAACTTTCAGCCTAATTCTTATGCAATTGTTTTTCTGCCTTGATTTCTCGTCGTTTATTTAATTTATTTATTTTTTCCTTTTTTCAGAATAGCAACAATTCCAACAACAATAATAGCTCCGACTAAAATTGTTAAAAGTAATAGTTGAGTGAAGTTTAAGCCCGATATTGTAATTTCATATGTTAATACTATGTTTTTTGTACTCAATATTGAAAAACTGTTGTCAAAATGTAGGCTATAGGATCCATCCTCTGTTGCAGAAAACTCAAACTGAGTTCCGTGAGACACTCTTCCGAAATCCAAAATTTTATTTCCTGCAGTGTCAGTAACCCAAAAATCAATATCATTCCCACTTCCCCCTGTAACTGATATAGAACCACCAACGTTCATCCCTGCATTCAAATTTAGGGTAAGTACCTGTTCATCACCCGCTTCTACATTTAATGCTTCTACTTCTGCATAAGCTATTGGAACTAAAAGAACCAACAATAATAAAGTAAATGTAACAAAACCAATCGTATTACGCAATCTTTTCACCAAGACATAATGTATGTCCACAATTGATTCATAATATTTTTGTGATGAGGCTAACCTTGAAGAGTTAAACTCTTGTTATTTTGGATAATGCTCAATGAAGTCTCCTTCACAAACAGGACAACGAAATTTTTCTTTCATAACTAGGCAAGTAAAACAGACCGTGTGACCACAAACTGGGCAGCTTTTGTACCATGTGGTTGTTTTCCAGCAAAGGTCACATTCAACATAGATTGTGCCTTCTATAGTTTTCATAATCTTGGAGAATAGCGGAGGGTATTTGTTGCTTTGGTTTGAGATTACCGAAAGATAGTGGAGAGTAAAACGAAACTAAACATTGTAAAAGAAGTGTGTTCTTTTTCGTTCGTCATTCTGAGGATTGGGGTTATTTTTTATAGTCAATCGAAAATATGGTATTGCAGGGGTTATTTAGATGCGAAGTCTAATCTTTGGGACTTCTGATGATGTTGAAGATTTGATTCTCGAGCTCTTTAAGCAGAATTTAGACATTGATTTCGAACATGATTATTATCTGAATATTCCTCCTCCACCAAAAGAAGATACAACCATAGATTATGGTGACTCGGTTGTTTCAGGGTTATTTGTGGATTTAACAGTGGAACTAATCGATGCCATTCTTCGATGGCTTAAAGAAAAGGAAAAATTGGTAAATCCAAATCTGGAAATAAGTATAGAGGGAAATCTTGTCAATGTAGATGTTCGTGTTATGGAACAACTGCAAAAAGTATTGAAAAGACATGCTAAATAACATAAAATTCTCAATTAGGGATGATGCTTGAAATAAGTACATTATTTAATTTCAAAATTCTTCTCTAAACCTCTTAAGAATAAACGGATTATAAGCTTTGCAGCAAAAGTTTTCAATGGGTTCACTTTTGTTTCATAAAAGAAATATTTCCTGTCCTTGTAGAAATCATAATCAGCAGGAAAATAATGTTCAGTCTTTTCTGATTGGGTTTTAAACGCTTGAAACCACAAGACGTTGATAAACGTAGGTGGAAGAGGTTTATCAGATTTGAGTGCTCTGTAGAATTTTTTGGACGCTTTTTCAACATTATGAGCAATGCTTTCTTGATATTTGGGTCGGTATTTATACGGAGGTGTTTTTACAGCAAGTTTGGCCACCAGGTCAGTGCCTCCCAATGTATTAGATAGCGATTTTAGTGTTTCTTTCAGGCCAACTTCACCAGCTGTTACTAATAACATGAGTTTCTGGTTTACGAATATTGGACGGTGAAGTGTGTATGCAAATCTGTCCATGAAGTTCTTCATCAACCATGTTACGTTCATCGAGTAAACAGGTGAAACAAGAATTATGCCATCAGAAGCAAGAATTCGTTTTTCGATATCGGCACGAGAATCCTTCAAAGGGCATTTGTCCTCGCCATACGGAAGACAAGCAAAACACCCCTCACACATTTCGAGGTTGGTTTTTTTCAGGAAGAGGTAATCGAATTCCAAATCCACTTTTCCATTCTAATCGTTACTGGAATAAGATTTCAGGCGATTTTCTACCTGTTGAGTGATTCTATAACTATTTCCTTTTTTGGGGCTGCCAATTATGGCTAAAACTTTCATGATTGAATTACCTTTTTCTTTTATTGACCATATCTATGTTAATAGACCTTCCAATGTAAAAATCTTTGAATATTGTGCCGCTGGGAAGATAGATACTTTTGTGCTTTTTCCGCCGAATTTTGCTTTTGCAATGCGCGCGTTAGTTAAAATTTTCCATCCCCAAAACTAACCCAAAGGTGATGTTAAATACAAAGTTCTTTATAGCAAAAAAGTAGAACATTTTACTGGCGCCAAATGAACTCAAATAAAGAAAATTTGCCAATCAAGGGCAATTTAAAATTAATTTACATTTTATCTTTATTAATTGCATGTTTGTTTGCATTTACATCTGTCTCCGGAATCCTGCTTGGATCTAAGATATACCCAACTGAAGAACTCTTTAACAACTTCATATCCAATGATGTTATAAATCTTCTAATCGGGCTTCCGATTATCCTTATCTCAATTGCGTTAACATCGCGTGGCAAACTAGTCGGTTTGTTATTCTTGCCCGGTTCACTTCTGTTTGTGGTATACAATTACCTGATCTATATACTTGCATTGCCGCTAAACTGGGCGATTCTATTCTATCTGATATTAATAATATCTAGCGTGTACACAATCATCAAATTGTTTACGTTTATTAATGGAGAAAAAATACAAAAGTGCCTAACAGGGGTAGTGCATGAGAGAATTTCAGGAGCAATTCTAGTTGCGTTGGGACTTCTTTTTATGTTCCAAGCTGCTGGAGCTATGATTGAACCGCTTATCAACCATATTCAGATCACAAGTATAGACCTTGCTGTTCACATTTCAGATTTCGCTATCTCTCCGTTATTGGTAATTGGCGGAATACAACTTTGGCGACAAAAAGCGTTTGGTTACATAAGCGGTCTTGGACTATTATTCCAAGCTAGCATGCTATTCATTGGACTAATTATTTTTCTTATTATTGAACCACTCTTGATCAAAACGCCTTTCCTTTTGGTTGATATTATAGTGGTCTCAATAATGGGATTAATCGGTTTTATTCCACTCACACTTTTTATTCGTGGAGTAAGTACAAGGAACAATCCATCAACTTAAAAAGATAGAAAAAGAGGATTAAATTTTAACCTCAACCCAAAAGAGTTGTGAATTAACAGGAACTCATTTCCACTTCAAAGCAACCCAAACGATAGTTATCGAAATTGCGACTTCAGCAACTGCAAAAATGTAGTAGTAAGTCCATCCTCCGCCGGTCATAAGCATTGTACTGAGATTAATTGCAGCATAAATTGCGCCTAAAACAATATTCAGCCATCGATTCGCTTTGGCATTCAGTATTAAGGAAATTAAAATCATTAGAATTGGAATCATCATCAATACTGCACTTCCTGTTAGTGCTTCTTGAGTTATTTGTATGCCTAATATCAGAACGAGACAGCACCACAAACGGTTTTTATGCCTAGAATGCAGTAGTTAGGGGTAGGTGTTTTTCATGATGGAAGATTTTGAACAAGACGATTGGGACATGATTGACCCGTCAGCCAGAAGAGTTCTTGTAGCTTTATCTGAATTTGAAAACGGTCTATTGGTGAAAGTGGACATATTACACATAAAGACAGGTTTGATGCCTGAAGGTCTAAACGATGCAGTAAGACATCTGTCGAAATCAAATCTCATCCATAACCCTTACCCGTCAAAAAAATATGGACCTTATGATTTCTACGCTGTCGAAATAACCGACTTTGGTCGGCAAGTGCTCGAGAAATTCTCATGAAACTACGCTTCAACTTTTAAGAATCCATTTTTTTAGATAACCTACGAGCGCTTGGATTAACACCTAAAACTGGGCGAGTATTTCCATGAACTGTGACCCGTCTGGCGAAATGTTCCTCAACATTCCTTTTTCAGTTATTCTTGTTAAAATCTAACCTCAAACCCAAACCCCCAGTGCTTATGTGCTTGTGCGTGCAAACCAATTGTCAAAAAATTTCAGTTTGATGTTTTGCTAAAAACTTAACAATTGAAATTAATAGATCACATATTAACGGTTGATCATAAAAATGGAACCCAAGTTATTTGTTAAACTTCTAGTGTCCGCTTTTGTTAAATGGTTAGAGAATAACGCTTCATTACGTGCAGCTTCACTGGCATATTTCATAATAATGCCACTTCCCTCCATTTTTCTCGTCATAATGCTTATTCTTTCTCAGCTCTTTGGTCAAACAAACTCTTTTCAAACTTTAATGCAGCAGATAACTACTATTGTAGGACCTGTTATAGCTAATCTAATTCAACAAATTTTGGAAACAGTAACAACTCCGTTTAATTCGATTGTTACATCGATTATTACTATATTTTTTACTCTTATTGGAGCATTGGGTGCATTTGGAGTTTTACAGGATACTATGAATGGAATTTGGGGTGTTACACAAGTGAAACTTAACTGGAGACAAAAGTTGAGACGTCAACTTGTCCCATTTTTGTTGATTTCAGTACTTGGATTGACAGTTATAGTGTGGACTGGAATAACAACATTTTTGTTGGATATCGTCACATCCGCACTTATTCCATTAGCTTCAAATGAAATTCTGGTTCTACTCAAAGTGGTTAGGTTCATTTTGTCGTTGTTGTTGGCAATTCTACTGTTTATGATCATGTACAAGTATATTCCTAATCATGACATTCGGTGGAAAGACGTAAGTCTTGCAGCAGTTTTTACTGGTTTGATTTTCACAATAACCAATTATCTTATTGGAGTTATACTAGAGGTATTTACGATCACATCAGTGACAGGGGCTACGGGAGCATTGATGATTTTATTGTTATGGATTTATCTAATCACATTATTGATAATCTATGGAGCAGCCCTTTCCAAAGTCTACTCAGAAAAGATTGGTCTAGACATTAAAAACTAAGAATCTGAAGATGTATGAAAGATGTTTTTGATTAAATTTTAATCAAAAAAGAGTGGTTTGAATAATGATTTTTGAACGTGCTTGTTTGTAGCAGAGCCATAATCATGGTAGTGGATAGGCAGTCTGGCTAATTGCAGAGGGGTCATTTACTGACATAAAAAAATATTTCCTTGACAGAAATGTAGTATGCTCAGGAATGGATTTTGGATTCATACATGTTTTATTTCATTTACATGAGCTATGATTATTGGTGTATTGTTTGAAAGGCTCGTTGAGAAGGTCACAACTTGAAATCTTTGTTAGTGTTTTGAACGTAATAAAGGAAAAACCTCTAAGATTGAGCCATATAACGCTAAAAGCGAAAATCAATTTTGTAAC
>JARRMA010000030.1:0-9549 GCA_037386505.1 Candidatus Bathyarchaeota archaeon | reverse complement strand
TATTGATAGCTTCAGTTTTTCCATTGGTTAATGGTTCTTCAGAAATTGATACCGCAGTCTCTGTTAATTCAATTATTGATGGAGTAACTTTTGAAACTAAAACTCAAGGAATTTTTAAGCTAGCAGATATTGAACATAGATGTACAGATATTGAAGATTCCACCGGTCTTGTAACGACTAAAGGTTTACTAAGTTCACTTATCTTAGGAAAAAATGTCTATTTAGATATTGACAACCAATATATTACAGACAATTTTGGAGCAGGAAACAGAACTATTGCTGTTGCTTACATTGATCACAATTCAACTCATTATCTGAATGTTAACCAAGCACTAATTGAATACCGATATGTCATAATTAATGATGTTGAAAATGATTTCAATCCTGAAGAATGGACTCTTTTTATTAACAAACAAACAGTTCCAGAGTTCCCAATTTTAACAATCATATTATTATTTTTGATTATCACTTTATCTATAATCTTTATCAGAAAAAATTTTTCGCAAACATTAAAGAATAAATACAAATAGTTTTAGTTATTTTTTATAACTTTTGTTCGTTTATCATTTTTGATTAGCTTTTTTCATCTAATTCTTTGTCTAATATCTTTTCTTCTGTTTGTAGCAGAAGCCCTATTCGTCGTTCCCATTTTTTAAAGAATTGATGTTGGGAATATAATGCAGAGATAGTGTAGATTAAAGCTGCAACTATTAAGATCATGAAAATTAAATCAAATAGTGCTCTATTTCTTAGAGCCGATAGGAGTCGGAAAAGAGAGAAAATCAAAAGAGCGCCTGAAACTAGTACCCCTATTAATGATCCTGTTCTGAATCTCTCCCATTCATTATCTAATTCGTAAAGAAAATCATGTAAAGATCTTAAAGGATATTTAGGTTCCTGTTTATCCTTCTTTTCATCGTTATTTGTCAATTTTTCACACTCATATTGTTTTCATTTTAATTAATAATATTGATGCACCAAAAATGCAATCAAACTCAAAGTATTGAAGGCAAAGATTTTCGTAACTCATTATATATTGTCCTTCCTTTTTCAGTTAACATACATTGGCTTTCATTGTTTTCTTTAACTAAATTTTTTTCTTCAAGATATAAAAGATGTTTAAGAAAATCGTCATAAGAAAGAGTTGTAGCTTTTCGCCAAACATAAGTTCGCGGTTGAGGTTCACTATTATAAAATAAATATTCTAAAATCTCGAACCTTATTTGAACTGCACCCTTTCGAATCCTGACCATGATGTCACCAATAAATTTACATCAGTAAATCTTAGTCTAAACGTATAAAACTGGTTATGAATTATCGATTAATTTCTTTATTCAGGTTTACTGATGTTTAGTCAGGATTCATTATTGGTGCATATTATACGTGCGTCGCCTTTTATTTAGTAAACAGACAATCGTTTTATTAATAAAAAACAGGTGAAAAACATGAATGGAAAAACAAAAGCAATCACAGTCATTGTGGTAGCAGTCGCAATATGTATGTTAGTATATTCCCCATTAACTCAAGCAAATAAAACCCAAATAAATTTGGGAGACGACACGGCAATTGCAGAATTTGAACAATACAAACCAGAAAACTTCCCCATTCTTTCTAGAGAAAGATTTGCCATCTGGTTTCTGAAGAATACAAAACCTACAACAGTTGAAGGACAGGTTGCGACTTTGGCCCAAAGAAAGTTGGTAATAAACACAGATGATGACCAACTAAGAGTTTTGATGCCAATACAATGGACTGTCAATGAACAGGTAATAACCATAAAGGAGCTGTTTGAAAATCATTTAGAAGGTCAAAATATAGTAATTAAGGTTCTAGAAGCAGACATGATTAACAAAGAAGGATTACAAATCTACATACTAATAGGTTACGAATTAGCCATAGAAACTGGAATTCAAGCAAATGCATGTACAAGAATCAACATAGAAGACTAAAAATCCCCCCTTTTTTGAAATAAAAACAAGAATCTTTTTTCTTTCAATCAAATAAACTTTAATTTGAAAAGTGTTTTTTCATCATTAAACTTGAGGTTTATTGCTCTTTCGTCTATTAAAGAACAGTATTACAATTATTATAGAAAATGCAGCAACTATGGCTAAAATGATATAGATTGGATCAGATTCTTGGACATGTTGTTCAAAAGGTATTGAAATATTAGTAGGCTGCATTAACGGATAATTATCTTGGTTGTTTTCATTGAGAATATATGGTTTGTCGCCTATTCCATCTGTGTTTGAATCTGATATTTTATTATTGTTCCAGTAATTTCCTTGTTTATTTTGGTCCCAAAAGTTTATTGAAGCAAATCTTTGTTCTTTTAATTTGGCTTCAGGGTCTCCAGAATAGGAAAGATCTGAAGAGTCATACATCATAGTTTGGTTATTATTGTCAATGAAGTTGTTACCAGAAAAAATATTATTAGATGCTGAGGACATCCAAACTCCATATTGGTTTTGAGATATCTGATTTCTTAGAAACTTATTATTTTGGCATCCATAAATGATAGTGGAATTTATTGGATTGTTCCAATCCCGAGTTTCTAGTAACCTTTCAAGAATTATGCCTCGATTATTTGAGGTCAAATTATTAAAAGAAATAAAATTATTTGAAGAAATACGTAAAGTAATACCCGCTTTATTTTCTATGATATTATTAAATTGTATATTATTTATATCTGATAAAGACAAAGTTACAGCCCCAAAATTATTTGAAAAGTTATTATATGATATGTCATTTTTGGAAGAACTGTCAAGGATCAGCCCTACTTCGCTGTGTGTTAAAGAATTATTGGAGATAACATTATTTGACGACCATTTAAGATAAATACAGAATTGATTATCTGACAACATATTGTTTGTTATAGTAGAGTCTTTTGTTGAAACGAGAACTATTTGTTGACCAAAACTGAAATTAAGGTTCTCAACCCAGATTCGAGTACAATTAACTAGAGAAACATATCCAGCCTCTGAAGGAACAGTTTTACCATTTTTATTTTCCCAAAAAAGTATCGGTTTTCCATTTATATGATTTGAATCATCTACATCCTGAATGAATTCAGAAAATCGAGTGTAAATAAATAATCTACTATTGTCTAAGAAGCTGTTATTTCTAAAAATGTTATGAGTTGACTCCTGAAAGTTTACCCCAATACCATTATTTGATATTCTGTTTTCGAAAAGATTGTTAAAAGACCAAAAAAGCTTGATTGCATACTCTGAATTATGTGAAATATTATTTTGCTGAATAGTAGTATAGGCCGAAGTAAGAACTAAGCCCTGTTTATTATTTTTAATATTATTTTTTGAAATAGTGTTATTTGAGCTAGTGTGAATCCAAACTCCTTGAGTATTATTGAAAACAATATTGTCTGTTATAGTATTATCTGAAGAATCTTCAAGCTCTATTGCACACCAAAAACCTGTGATCTTCAAATTTATTATTTTTAATTTTTGAAAATGGCTATAAATCCCAGTATTATTTGATTGCGGAAGAACAGACTCATCATATTCTCTAATTGTCTGATTAAATGGTTGAGTAATATCAAAAGCAGGAATGGCTGGGTGATAATCGCTAGAATTTGTTCCCAGAAGAGAAAAACCATCACCATCTATAACAACATTATCTTTCTCAACAATTAATGATCCATGAATATCATCTAATAATCGGTAAATATTCCCAATTTGCTCAATTGATGAAGTTTCAGGTTGTATTGAACCGTCAGATCTAATGTAAATAAAATTCTGTTCAATATTCTGAGAAAAAACAGCTTCAACAGATATTACTGAAAAAATAAGAATAAAAACTAAAAAATAATGAAGCAAACTTCGAAATGAGTTCAAATTATTAGTTCCTAGCAAACTTAGATCAAATCAAAGTAGCTAGAAGTTTTTATAAGTATTATGAAACCAATTAATTTCCAAGAACTCAAATGAACAACAGACTTGCTGCATTTATCGCTCTAATTCTAATAATAGTAACTGCAACAACACTTTATTTTAACATATTTTCATCTTCAGATCAAAATTCAAAAAAAGACTTTACATTAATTGTACTTCCAGACATAGGAGGTTATGTGCTAAATTATCCATGGATTTTTGAAAACCAAACTCAATGGATAACACAAAACATTGAAAAACTAAACATCGTTTTTGTTTCACAGCTAGGCGATTTGGTTTCCAATGGTGATAACATAACTCAATGGGAAATAGCAAATCAAAGTATGAGCAAACTAGACGATAAAATTCCTTGGGCAACTCTTCCAGGAAACCATGATGTGTACTATGGAAATAGTACAAATTATGAAACGTTTTTTGGATCAAATAGATTTAAGAACCAAAACTGGTACGGTGGAACATACAAACCTAATAGCAACAGTAACAGCTACCAACTATTTTCGGCTGGAGGAGACAACTACATAATTTTTCACATACAATACAAACCCACAGATGACATTCTATTTTGGACAAAAAATGTGATCGATCAATATCCAGACAGAAGAGTGATAATTTCTACACATGATTACATTAACGGTCCATTCAATTCTAACCAACGATCAGAAATTGGAGAAAGAATTTGGTACAATTTAATAAAACAATATTCAAACAGAATATTTCTTGTCCTATGTGGACATGCTAACACGCAAAATAAGATAATTGACAAAGTAGGCACTAACACTGTTTATCAACTGTTAGCTGACTATCAAAACAGCACCAACATAGAAAGTGGATGGCTAAGAATTCTTGAATTTATTCCAGCCCAAAATAAAATCGTCGTAAAGACGTATTCTCCATACTTAAAACGATATAAGATAGATCCTTACAACCTTTTCACATTAGAATATAATATGACAGGAAATTAGATCCAAAATTATTTGTTAATCTGTAAATTCGAGGTTTCTTATCTAATACTTATCTGGATTATGTTTCTTGCGTTGAGATCAAGTTTTACTGTTTCTGCGTACTATCTTAAGGAAATAAAACACAATAAATATTTTTAATTTCTCTAGAAAAATTGTTCCATTTAGCTCATTTAGAGTAAACTTTGGTTAAAATTTTTTGTGATTCATTAAAAATTATTGAAAAATAATTTTTATCTGAAAAACCCGATTATCTCGCCTTCGGCAATTATATGATCATGAATTGAGCGATCGAGTTCTTTCTTAGTTGCACCATCTTGCAGTTCTACATTTGAGTCAATGGCAAAAACTTTGAAGATATATCTATGTGTTCCAGATGGAGGACAAGGACTAGAATAATGAATTTTTCCAGAACTGTTTCGCCCTTCAATTCCAGGAATACTATTTTCTTCTATTTTTCCATTTGGAGAAATATTCCAAACCAACCAATGAATAAAATCTCCGCTGGGTGCGTCAGGATCCTGGATAACCAAAACCAAACTTTTTGCTCCTGAAGGAATATCCTCAACAACTAATGGCGGATTAATTCCTTCACCATCACAAGTATACTTTAAAGGTAATTTTTTTCCATTTCCAAAAACAGAACTTTTTACAGAAAGTTTTTTCATCATAAACTCACCAAAAATAACAAGAAATATATCATTTTCAAAAAGAAAAAATTATCGATAAAAAACCACATGTACCGATGATCAAGAGTTTAAAATTTATTTTGTTGATATTCTTGATTTCATAATATCTCTTCTATATTTTTCAGAATTGTATCTGAAGCAATAGCAAATCCTATTCCTTCGGATTCTTGAACAATTGCAGTAACAATACCAACTACCTGGCCCTGATAATTAAGTAAAGGTCCTCCTGAATTTCCTGGATTTAGAGGTGCTGTTGTTTGAATAACATTTCCAATAGAATAATCTTCAGTTAATAGAGTCCGATTTAGTGCGCTTACTATTCCTACACTCATTGTTCCTTCAAGTCCATAAGGAGTACCTACAACGATAACCGAATCACCAACCCTTAAAGCAGAAGAACTGACAATTTCAAGAGGATTAAACTCATCATCTGAAACATCTGCAGATAGAATCGCAAGATCAGCACTTGGATTGGATCCCAAAATAGAAGCAGGATATTCCTTTTCATTTATGAATGTCACATTAATGCTTGTTGTATCAGCAACAACATGGTAGTTAGTCAGAATTATCATTTGTCCATTGAAGTTATAGATGAATCCCGAACCCTGATCTTGTGTATAATATATTCTTCCAAAAAAATCTCGATGGGGTATCAACCCTTCAACCACTACAACAGATTTCCTTACCTGGTCAAACAACAAAGGAAGTGAAACATTATCATCTAAAACTAAGGGAATATTCGATGTTGTCTGTAAATTGTCAATTCGTTGGTTAATAGTTGAAAGCTCATTTTCTAGGTCTTTAATTTGATTTGAAATTGACATATTATTCAAAAAGTAGCCTACTATTGCTCCTCCAAAAAGACTGGACAAAATAATTATCACTAAAATAGTTGATGAAAATTTGTTTTTTCTATTAACTTCTTGCGATTCCATTCAACAGTCATCTTCTTAAAATTGATAAGTAATTCATCAGTTGAACTTCTTAACTAATTCTTTACAGCAATCCTTCAAAATGAAGGAATTTAAAGTTATTTCAAAATTATTTCATAATTTCATTAACAAACACAAAAACAAAATAATGATCTGACATTTTCATAAATAATTGTTCATTAAAACAATTTATTATTAATTTTTCATTGAATATTTTAAAGAAAAATGGGTCTGCTGTGATCCAGATATGGAATTCAAATTGGATTAGGTAAAACAAAATGGAAAAAATCAAAAATATACCAAAAAAATACCAAAAAACAATTGGAATTAGAAAAATTTTCTTCAAATGTTTTCAATTTTTAGGGTTATACCTTTTTATGAAGGACAGAACGGTGAATATAAATATAATAAAACGATTAGGAGTTCATTTATATTGGTTGATTCACAATAAATAATTGAAGAGTTTTCTTTTATTACAAGGGTTTGTCCTACGGACTAACTGAAATCTTTTCTATTAGAACAAAAACGAGGTGAATTCAAATATCCCAAAAAAGAATGTATGAAGTCAAATGTACCGAGTGTCATAAATCTACCACTGTACCTTTTGAACCAACAAAAGGAAAACCGGTTTACTGCAAAACATGTTTTTCAAAACATAGGACTACCCGACGTAAAACATCAAGCGGTTCCATAAAATTTTAGGACTACCCGACGTAAAACATCAAGCGGTTCCATAAAATTTGATATGAAAAATGCATGGGCAATACGCGGAAGCAAAACACCAAAAAAACCAAAAGAGCCAAGGAGCATTTTCAGAACTAACTAATTTTACAGCTACATAATATTAAAAGTGTATCCTCAATCACTTTTTTTCAAAATAATTAAAGATGCTAAATTTAAGTAAATAAAACAGGGAAACTACGGTCTTCACCAAACATAATGTTTAATATGAAATTTAGACATTAATTTATTGGCGCATATGAATGGTTAAGAAAGCCAATTCTGAGATCATTTCAAAAGATATAGCTCAGAAAATTTTAACCGAAGTACCACAATATAGAGCATTTTACTTCTTTGAAGACATTGATAAATACAGCGGAACATACGCAAATAGCCTTATTGTATTCTCAAATGTACTTACCAAAATTGATAAGAAATCCTTGAATTTTCATTTAAAGCGTAAAGATTTTGAGAATTGGATTAGAACAACAATAGGAGACACGCAACTCGCAAATCAGATCAAAAAAATTGAGCAATCAATTCAAGAAGATGAACTTTTAAAAAAGGTTTGTCAACTTGTAGAAAATCGTCTGATAGAATTAAAAAAACTGTTAGCAAGTGAAGAACCATACATTGAACATGATGACGACTTGTAAAAAAGATTGAATATAAGATTTTTAAAATAATTAAAAAATTAGACTTTTAAATATAAATTAGAATAAAAAATACGTTAGTGGTTCTTATGAACTCGAAACATAATAACAATATTTTACGCTATGAACTGCTAGGAATTATCTTAATTTCTATTCTGGGAGGACTATTGCATTTTACCTTTGAAATGTCTGGTTATAATCCTATTGTCGGTGTATTTTCAGCTGTAAATGAAAGTGTATGGGAACACCTGAAATTGGGTTTCTGGCCAATTCTATTATTGACATCAATAGAATACAGAATAATAAAAAAACAAACTAACAACTTCTTTCTAGGAAAAGCCATTAGTGCTTTAACAATAATCACAGTAATTCCAATAATATTCTATTCATACACAACCTTCACAGGAGAAAGCATCTTTGCAATAGATATCTCTAGTTTTTTTATCGCTGTAATAATTGGTCAAATTCTAAGTTACTTGGTATTAAGACATAAACAACTATCAAAGAATTTGGAATTGATATCGATTACTTTATTGATAATCTTGGCAATATTATTCGTTGTCTTCACATTTTATCCACCTAATTTACCACCCTTTAAAGATCCAATATCCGGAGGATATGGAATAATAAATCAAACACATTAACCATGCAAACCATTCTATTATCTTAGAAAGTAATGAAAAAAGTAATCAATAAAAATAATTAAAGAAATCAAGCAAACTAAAAATAAAATAATGTATAAAAAAACCGATTGAAGATTATTAAAAAAGATCTGATTGGGGGTGAAAACATATCGAATAAAAAAGCACCTGATTTTTGTTTGTTTAACCAAAAGAATGAAATGACATGTCTAAAAGATTTTAGAAATAAGTGGATTATTTTATATTTCTATCCCAAAGATAATTCAAAAGGTTGCACTTTAGAAGCTATCGAATTTACAAATAATTTACAAACGCTATATGAATTAGATGCAATTATTTTGGGAGTTAGCCCAGATTCTATAAAAAGCCACCAAAATTTTGCTCAAAAGCACAATCTAAAAATTATTCTGCTTAGTGATCCCGAACACAAGATTATTGAAAAATATGGAGCTTGGCAATTAAAGAAAATGTATGGCAGAGAATACATGGGAGTAATTAGAAGCACATTTATTATAAATCCTGAAGGAAAGATTGAAAAAGAATGGAAAAAAGTTCGAGTCAAAAATCACGTTGAAAAAGTTAAACAAGAATTAATGAAATTAATAAAATAACATAGAAATTAAAGATTTTCAACAATATTTACATAATTGTCAATATCAAATTTTCGTTGCAAACCTTTTGCATTCATATATCGGATTTTTCCAAAAATTTCTCTCTCCTTCCATGGTCGATCATGTTTTCCAAAACACCAAGCAACTCCTGCATAACCATTTGGGTCTCTCCCATCCAATTCATATTTATTATTGAGATAAAGAGCCATGTTGTATGCATCTTCAGGAGATTTCATCCATTCAATAATTTTCTTTCCCCAATACATTCTCATATATCCATGCATTTTTCCAGTTATAATCATCTCTTTCTGTGCAGCATTCCAAAATACATCGTGAGTTTGGGCATTTTCCAATGTATTTATTTCATAGGTATATTGTCTTTTATCAATTCGATGTTCAATTAAAGTCTTTTTTTGCAAATCATTAAGACCAT
>JARRMA010000029.1:1919-9285 GCA_037386505.1 Candidatus Bathyarchaeota archaeon | reverse complement strand
GGAAGTGAAAAGAAGGCAAATAATGTAAATACCGGTATTAGCTGAAGTATAATGGCACCAAATATAATAGCATATACACAGAACCAGCTTGCAATGTAAAGTTTGACTCCTGCAGCTCTACCAAATCTAACTATTAGAGTAAATTTTCCAGCCGAACGATCTTCTTCAATATCTGGAATTTCGTTAATGACTATCATCGAAAAAATCATAAGACCTATGGGAAAAGTCGCTAGAAATGCTTCAAGAGTAAACATTTGTGCTTGAACATAATATGCTCCTAAACCAATTACAATTCCAAAATTTACTAAGATTGACAATTCCCCAAATCCATGATAACCGAAACTCAACGGAGGCGCAGTATAGAAAATTGCGCAAAATACACCGAATAAACCAAGAAGGAGAATAGGAAAACCTCTGATGGTTGTTAAATAAAATCCCGCAAGAATTGTGATTACAAAGCAAAGTAGAAAAGCTAAGAACATTTTTGAAGGTTTGATCATTCCCCTGCTAAGAGTCCCACTTCCACCTGAATATGGGTTTTTCTCTCCCGACTTACGTTTATCAACTGAATGCTTGTAATCAAAATAATCATCGGCCATATTCAGGCCTATATGGTTTATAATTACTGCTAACAAAACGAGAATGAAAAGCCAAAGGTAGAACTTACCATTTGCCCAACTGACTAAACCACCTACGACCGCTGTGAAGATACTCGGAGTAACGAAATGATAGCGGATGGCGTGCCACCAAATTTTGGTTCTTGAAGTCTGACTACTCATATGGCGTCCAACAGCCGTGGTATTGGATATGACATGAATCGCATTTAGCTTTTTTAGGATAACTACGACCAATAAAAAAGAAAAAGACAAAATGGAGATTTTTGTTTTATGCCATAAGCGTTTCTTTTATAATGATTAGTATTTAACTCTAAGAGAATTTGCCATTTCGATAAGATAGCACTTGAAAATCGATTCTTTTAACGGGTCTAGACTTGCAATTGCATTACTAACATACTGATTTATTTTTTCACTGCAATAACGAATTGATCCTGTGTTTTCCAGACATTTATACAACTTATTCATTGTGTTTCCCTTCTCGTTAGGATTTTGGGCATTAATTGTTGCAATCCCTTGGAACAGTTCCTTTTTTACTTCCTGATTGACAGATTTACACAGGTGAATTATTGGTAAGGTTGCTCGAAATATCTTAATATCCTGAGGAAGAGCACCTTTAGAGGGAGTAACATCTATTAGATCATCCTTAATTTGATATGCCAACCCGAAGTTCTCACCGAATACACTCAATGCATCAATTTCATCACGTTTAGCTTTTGCAGCAATTGCCCCACATTGAGTTGATGCCTTGAACAACGATGCAGATTTTTTGCGAGTTGTTTCAATGTAATCACTCTCTTTTCGGGTGTTCATTGTTTCTTTTACATCCAAGTACTCGCCATCAGATAGTATTGCACAAGTTTTTGAGATTATTTTTGTTATTTTGTTATCATAGTTGGTACTTAAATAAAGTGAAAGAGATGCTAGCACATCTCCAATCAGAACTGCGTCTCTGATCCCCCATTTTATATTAGCAGTTAGTTCATTTCTTCTAAATATTTCTTGATCCAAAATATCATCATGAATAAGAGTGGCGACATGAAGCATCTCAATTGCTAAAGCCAATTTCTTCACAATTTCAGGTTGCCCACCGACGCTTTGTGCGCTTAGTAAAACCATAATTGGTCTTAACCTCTTTCCTTCAGTTTGTAAAACATATTCTATTTTTCTGCCAAGTCCGAGGTCAGCCACCATCGGAATAATTTGTGAAATATCAAAGTCAACTACTCTTCGTGTATTTTCCATGTAAGTAAGGTAATCTCCCTCACAGTACGCGTTTTTGATTTGTTTAGTTGACACAAAAAAATCCTTCAAAAAGTCATTTGCTACGATTTTTCTTGAAAACTTTATAAAAATTTTTTCGTTTTATCCTTTTCTTGGAATAAGTTCTTCTTGGCTAAAACTCTGTATTTTTGAGCAAGCTGCTGAGCAGTGGCAAACGTCAAAGCCTCTTCAGGACACCATATGACACATTGTGGACCATCAGTTTCGTCTTCACAATTGTCGCATGTGAACACCACTTTTTTATCTGGATGGATCATCATGGCACCAAATTGGCAAGCGCTGATACACCAAGCACAACCTTTGCAAATCTTCTCGTTAACAATTATTATTCCAGTGTCTTCTTCTTGAGACAAAGCATTTCTGGGACAAGCAGCTACACATGGAGGATCTTCACAGTGACGGCAGGCTACAGCCAAATTTTTTATTGATCCTAACCGTAAAGCCCGAATTCTGGACTTAGTTGGATTAAAAGTTTTTTCATTCGTCAAAGAACATGCATATTCGCAGACTACGCAACCTATGCATTTTTCAGGGTCTGACGAAACAAATTTTCTGTCTTGAGAACGCACCATTAGCGTGGGTGGGTGAGGAACGTTAGTTTTAGTTAAAGGATAAATTGTTTTTGTTGAAACGCAATTTCTGTTCAGTCCCAGCTCCTTGGGTTCTATTCCTAATGCCAAACCGATAAGTTGTGTAAAATAAAGCACAGGTAAATTGATTTTAATATCAAAATGTGACTCTATGTCCTTCTGTCTTGCATCCAAGTTCATATGACAAAAAGAACATGCAGTTACTAAACAGTTTGCTCCAGAATTCTTAGCGCTAAGCAAAATATCCTTAGACATTTTCAACGCTAGCTCTTTATTCGTTATACTCAATGAAGACCCACAACATCTGGTCTTACCATAATAGTCAACTTTAGACCCTCCAACGGTCTCGATTAAGTTATCCAAACGTGTTGGGTGTTCAGGATCATCAAAATTACAGATCTCCGGTGGTCTGACCAAGTAGCAACCATAATAAGAAGCGACATTAAGGTTGTTCAACTGAATTTTGACTTTCTCCTTTATTTTTTGGAGAACTAAATCAGAAAGGAGAATATCAGCTAAATGCCATACTCTTACACTACCATGATATGTTAACCCAACTTCTTCAAGTGCTTCGTTAACTAATTTTTTTGTTCTTCCATTTTCCCTCAGGATTTTGTTGGTTCTATTCAGAGTAAAATAGCAGCCGCTGCAAGGAGTTACAATGTCCATATGCATATTTTTTGCGATAGCAAGATTTCTGGCTGCAAGTGCAGTTTGGTACAATGGTTTGAACGAATAAATTGCATCTATGCTTCCGCAACAGTTCCAATCAGGTATTTCAACTAATTCTATGTCCAGAACCTTGCATATTGCCTTGGTTGAATCTTCGTACTCTTTTCCCGTAGAATGACCAGAGCATCCTGGATAAAAAGCGTATTTCATTGAGTTTCCTTCTTATCTGTTTTTTCAAGTATACTAGAGATAGCTGAAGTATGTTCGATTTTTGATGTTTTCAAGTGTACTTTTCCTTTCTTGAATAGTCTCAACCCCAGACGCACTGTGTAGAGTAGGTCACCAAAATCAGTCATATCCAAAAGCTTGACCATAAGCTCAGTTTCATTTAATCTTCCGTATTTGTTTACAGTTTCAAAGAAATATTTATGAAAATCTGATTTTGAACTCTCTTTAACTAGATTCTCTTGAATAGTTTTGTTTCTAAGAGACATCATAAGCGTTGGGAAGTCTATATTTCTTGGACAACGAGTGGAGCAAGTATAGCAAAGTGAACAAACCCAAATCGTTGAGCTTGACAAAACCTCTTCTTTCATACCTAGATTCATCATTTTAATAATTTGCATCGGAGAATAATCCATAGCAAACATGCTTGGGCATCCACCTGAGCATGAACCACATTGTATACAGTCGAGTATTTTTTCTCCCCCTGGCATTTTCATAACTTCTTTAATAAAATCTCGTCTGGACTCGTTGCACACTATCTTGATAGTTTTCGATTCTGCAGTAAGTTTATTTTTTTCATTTGCCAATTTTTTCGTCCTCAAGATATTTTTTTATCTTTTCACGTTTTTCTTGGGTTATGGGAGGCATTTTTTTGACCCTCCCTACAAGGACATCAAAAAGATTCAGAGTTCTTTCATATTGAGGAAGAGTTGTGATTGCAGGTTGAAGTCTAAGGATATTTATTCCAAATTTGCGTAAATCCTTCTTGAAAAGTAAGACCCGTTCTCTTAAAAGGTCTCTATTGAATATACTGTCGTCTCCTTCTACAAAGATGATACCATCAGCTCCTGCTGCGAAAGCATGAAGAACATGCTTCATTCCCAGACGGCCTATTCCTGGCACTTTAATTATTCTTATCTCAGGAGAATAGCTTCGCCTCATTTGTCCACCTAAATCAACCGAACCATAGGCTGTCCTTTTCTGCACGAAAGCTATTATCCTAGGTGTTGCACTTTTCCCTTCAAAGATTCCTTTAATTTGGGCAATCATTTGTTTATCAGTTGTATTTTTTAGGTCTAATGCTTCTTTGGGACAAATTGGAATGCATATACCGCATCCATTGCATGATATTGGGTTTATTATGACTTCGTTTTCACCTTTTTCAATGGCTTTGGAATGACATTGTTCAATGCAAATTCCACAGAGGTTGCATCTTCCAGGAATCAGATAGGCCACTTCTGGAGAAACTGATTTTTCTCCCTTCCCCAAAAAAGTTGCAACTTTGGAAGCTGTAGCTAAAGCCTCCATCGTAGATTCGTGTATATCCTTTGGACCTAGAGCAGCTCCAGCTACAAAGATACCGTGTCTATTTGTTTCTATACCTTTGAGCTTATGATGAGCTTCTAAAAAGAAACCATCAGGTCCCAAGTTAACGCCCAACATGTCAGCCAGTTCTTTAGTTCCCGTGTTAGGAACAATAGCAGGACTGAGCACAACCAGATCAAATTGCTCCTCAATTTGTTTCCCCAGTAACGTGTCTATTGCCTTTACTGTTAGGGAATTACCGTTTGGTATGACTTCAGCTACTCGACCTCTTATAAAAGGGACGAAGTGCTCCCTAGTTTTTGCATAAAATTCTTCATATCCCTTGCCAAACGCTCTTACGTCAGTATAGAAAATCCAAGGTTCTGCACAAGGTACTGCCTTGTCGAATAATAAGGCTTGTTTTATCGCAGTCATACAACCTATCTTGCAACAATAAGAACATCCATTTGCGGTTTCACTACGACTTCCAACGCAAAGGATGAAAGCTACTTTTTTAGGCACTTCGCCTGTTGAGGGCTTGTGAATTCCTTGTATCATAAGTCTCTCGAACTGAAGATTAGTGATAATATCTGGATGAAGACCGAAGTTGTATTGACCAATATGCATAGGGTTCATTAGACTAAAACCTGTGCTTACGATGATGGCCCCAACTTTCAAATCTAGGTGTTTATCTTTCTGCTCGAAGTTTATGGCTTCACTTTTACAGTTTTTTTCACATTTACCGCAGACTCCTCGTCTACCTGAGGGTCCTAAAATAGATAAGAACTCTGTAAGATTCAAACAGTATTCTTTGTCTATGACCGAAGCATTGGGAATGGCTTGTTTGAAGGGTATATGAATAGCTTTTTCCTGAACCAGATTTTCTTCAAAACTGCTAGGTTTCTCAACTGGACATATTTCAGCGCATTCTCCACATGCTTTACATCTCTCGGGATTTACATATCGGGGTTTTATCTTAATTGTAACTTCAAATTTTCCTGAAGAACCTCTAACGCGTATAGGTTCTGCATTAGTGAAAATCTTTATGTTTGGATGGTGCGATACCGTTACCATTTTTGGCGTCAAAATGCAAGCAGAGCAATCAAAAGTGGGAAATGTTTTGCTGAGTTTAGCCATATGACCTCCTATGCTTGGATTTCGTTCAACCAGATACACTTGGTAACCTTTATCAGCTAATTCAAGCGCGGAGAAAATTCCTGCGATACCTCCTCCGATCACTAGTACACTTTCAGTTACCTTCAATTTCCCTGGAGTCAATGGTTCTAAATATCTGGCTCTCTGTACAGCGGCGTGTACAAGATCGATGGCTTTTTCCGTTGCTTTTTCTTTATTGTCATGAACCCAACTACAATGTTCTCTGATGTTGACCATTTCCAAGAGGTAGGGATTTAATCCAGAACTCTTCATGACTTGTCTAAAGGTATTCTTGTGCATTCTAGGAGAACAAGAAACCACAACCACTCGTTCTAAACCTTTTTCTTTAACAGCATTTTTTATCATTTCTTGTCCGGGGTTGCTGCAAAGATATTCGAAAGTTTCAGCGACTTTCACTTGATCAAAATTGCTAATCGTTTCTTTGATTCGCCTTACATCTACTGTGTCGCTAATGTTTCCTCCGCAATGACAAATGAAAACCCCAATTGATGGCTTCAGGGACAAAGGATCACTACTTCAGAATATGTATCTGTAATTATTTAAAATTTAATGCCTAAAAATATTTCATTATATCTAAGGAAAATAGGCACAAAAAGCCTAAGAATACAAGGATTTCTAAAAGAATAAAGGAAATCGGGAGAAAAAACTAAAATACTTCCTATTCTGTAACCTTTTTAGGGGGATTTAGCTTGGTTGATCTTGCAGCATTGCACTCAATGCTAATCGAACTGCATAGCGGAACACTTACGCTGGCAACTATTTGTATAATCGCAAACATTATAGATCGAATTCATTTGAGAGTGAGTGGAACCAGTGATAAACCTGGTGGTTTCTGGTCTACAGATTCTAGCATGGGAAAACTATCAAGATATACTGATCCTACAGCATTGCTGTCGGGAATATTTGGTATAATTGGTCTAATAATTTCTGCAATTGTTGGTGCCTATGTTTGGCCAATTGAATTACTAACTAGTGAAGCTTTGGGAACTTTAGGATGGACCAAAGTAATTTTTTCAATTTTCGCTACTGAACTTTGGGTCATATTCGTTTTCTTGAGATTGAAATATGGAGAAAACCTCTGGAAAAAAAGTGCTATGGCGACTGTGTACGTCTGTGTGGGATTATTAGGTTTTCTTTTTATTGTTATGGCTGGAAGCTTAGGAGCTCACATGACAGACATTGCTAACATGACAAGTAAAGGAAGTGTAATTGATCCAATATATGCGTTATTCGGAATTGATCCATTAAATTTCGGAGTAACTGGGTCCGATTTTATGATTGTTCTGATTGGTGTTTCTCTTGTGTTAGTGGTTGTACCCTTGGCATTAGTTCTTTACCTTCAACGCCGAAAATAAAACTAAGGTAATACAAAGATTTGATGTTTGATAATACGGTTGGGTAATAGCGTTTATCCTGCTGGCTATGGGAACATTTATTGTACTCGCTTCCCCCTCTTTTTTTGGTTGTATTGTTTAGTTAAGTTACATTAGGCTTCAAGCA
>JARRMA010000029.1:0-1833 GCA_037386505.1 Candidatus Bathyarchaeota archaeon | reverse complement strand
GTTATTTATATCTAACATGAAGTTAGAAATATATAATAAATTGTTATAAATAAACAACGGAGGAAAAATATTGAAAAAAAGGAACAACATAATTCGCATCCTAGGAATTGCAACCTGTCTCATCGGTGCTTTTTTAATGGCTTTTGGAGAACCACTCATAGGTCCAAACCACTCAGGTATTGCAACTGTTGTAGGCATAACCGGAATAGGTCTGATAGGCACTGGCAACACATTATCGTTTTTAGACCTTAAGAAAAAGGAGGGAACATAAAAAATGACAGATTTTGCGTGGCCAATAATTTTAATCTTAAATGCAGTTCTCGTGATCCTTCTTGGACTTTTTGTTTTATGGAAGATTCGTAAAGACAGAAAATCAGGTTATCCCATTAATGATGAACGAACTCAAAAGATCAGTGGAAAAGCAGCAATTGGAACTTATTATATCACTCTAGCTTTTATGGTATCATTAGAATTGTTTTTAATATTTGGAACAGAGTTTCTGGCCTTACCTGAACTTGAGGCTGGATGGGCTATAATTGCTATAATGCTTGTCTCTGGTTTCTCATATGGTTTATTAAGTTGGTATTACAGCAGAAAAGGCGACCTCTGATGCGGACAAGAATCAAAGAACTCAGAGCCAGATATGACTTAACACAAGAAGACTTAGCCAAAAAGGTTGGTGTAAGAAGAGAAACTATCCTTTATCTCGAAAAAGGGAAATACAATCCTTCACTCCAACTGGCACATGATGTAGCTACAGTTCTAAACACAACCATTGACAACTTATTCATTTTCGACGATAAAGAAAATGAAAACAAAGAAATCTAATCTCTCTTAGTTCTTTATGTTGAAAAAAGGGAAGGGATGATGAGAAGGTTTATGGATTAACTGCTGTCAATGTTGAATCGGTATTTATTGTTGGAAATAGTATGTATTTTCCGTATGTGAAGTTTGTTTCGAAAAGTCCTTCTGCTTTCCAGTTTCCTCCTCTGTATTTCCCCCAGAAAAATTGTTGGTCATAGAATCCTGCAAAGATGCCTTTTCCATATATTCCCCAGCAACGTTTATCCATGTTGTCTTGGCCTACAAAGTAGTTGTTTCCGACAAAGCCCCACATAATGTGTTTTCCGTCATTAGTGTACAATAGAAACCTTACTCTCTGAATAGATACTAATGCTTCAGCTTCTTCGTATGTTTGAGGTACTTTCTCTTGAATATTTGCAGGTTCATTTTCAAGCGGTTCTTTAATGTCGTTTGGATTTATTGATGTTGTTTCATCATCGTTTATTTTGACCAAGTATCTTTCTTTTGCTGATGTTGATAAACTTTCTATATTAATTGATTTTTCAGTTTCTTTTTGTTCTTCTAAATTCGTGATGTTTTGGGAAAGATTTAGGTTTGTTGCCAATGCTGATGTAGTGATTATTGCTATTAGTAATAGCGAAACTACAGCTGTTGATATAATACATTTTTTTCTCATTTTTTTAACCGATAAAAACAGATGTCTTGGACTAACTTTAGGAAATCCGTGAAAAGGCACGAAATAATAATTCCAAAAAATTTCAAATAGTTTTCAGAAGAATTTATTCTCTTAGATCATAATTTGTTTTGAGGCGTACTAGATTTTGTCGTCTAAATTTTGTTACTGTTATTATGTCCATTCTTTTTAGTCGTTTAACCATTCTCCATGTGGTTGTCCTAGGGAGTTTAACGTAATCATATAGTTCAGCTTCAAAGGCTTCACCATTGTTGTCTATAAGAAACTGTATTGCCAGTTTTTCGTCTGGCATTAACTCTTTATGTTCTCTAAATATTCGTTCAGTGTCTATTTTC
>JARRMA010000028.1:0-7842 GCA_037386505.1 Candidatus Bathyarchaeota archaeon | reverse complement strand
ACTATTCAAATTGAATTTATATTTTGTATGACACATTCTATCGTTGATTAGGTGGAAAGAGTTGGTAGCAAATAGGTTGGTGTTTGTAGGGCATATGTCCGTCGATAAAATTGAAAATATTAATGGTGTTCGCATTCAACCTGGAGGTGCTGCCCTATACGCAGCAATGGCTGCACGAACTTTATTTCCAAACATTGTTCTAATTTCAGCTACTGGAAAAGATAACAAATTTCTTAATGTTTTAGATCTTTTACTATTAAAAGATGTGAAAATCTATGATGCACCTTCTACAAGGTTTCATATAAGATACGATAAACGATGGGAAGCACATTACATTAAAGCTGAACATGGAGCAGGATCTAGAATAACATCCAGGCGTATTTCGGAAAAATGGCTTAGACAAGAGAGCATGTTCCATATTTCACCTATGAGTCCTTCAAAAGTTGCTAAAATTTTGACTTCTAAAAGCTAAACTTTTGGTTGTTACACTAGGGAATTTAGGGGCAATAATAAGCAAAGATAATAATGAATTACAGATGATTCCAGCGCTTAACCTTTCTCCAGATAAAATTGTTGACACAACAGGTGCTGGAGATGTATGGTGTGGTGCTTTTCTTGCCACTTATAATCTCACAAATGATTTCGGAAAATCTGTCAGTGCTGCATCAACTATTTCCCGTATTAAATGTTCAGATTGGGGTTTCCAGAGTCTTATAAAATTGAAGTTCAATGAACCTAATGATGTTATTGAGTTTGTCATGGGATTAAAAGATGGAGGTATCCAAAAAAGAATAATGGATTATATAAAATATTGAAATTAGAGTTCAATAACTTATCAATAGAAATTTTAAATTCTTAAAATTTTTTAATCCCAAAAAGATTATTTAGGATCTTAATTCATTAAGGGTGGAAGATGATAATATGCCAATGGCTTATGTACTGATCAATACCGAACCGAAAAATATGGAAAGCGTTGTATCTACTTTGGAAAAAAACGATTCTGTTGTAGAAATTTTTCCTGTTTACGGAGTTTATGATATAGTGGCTAAAATTCAAGCCGATTCAATGGAAAAACTTAAAGATATTGTTACATGGAAAGTTCGAAGTCTTGAGGATGTAAGATCAACAATAACTATGTTAATCCTTGAAGAAAAGAAGTAAACAGACGTAAAAATTTTTTTCAATACTAACAATAATCTATAGTGACTAAGTTTGAAGAAAGCAATAATTCTCTATTGGTCGAATACTGGAAATACTGAAAAAGTGGCAGTAGCAATAAAGCATGGATTAGAAGTTGCAGGAATAAAAGTATCTATAGAAAAAACCATTGAAGCAAATGATATAGACTATTTCGACTATGACCTTGTCTGTATTGGTACACCATCAATTCAATGGCACCCTCCATTTCAGGTTACAAATTTTTTACTGAAGAAATTTGATAAATATAAAGAAGAGAAAAAAATTAAAGAATGCTCTCCAAAAATTGCTGGCAAATATGCACTCATCTTTTGTACATATTCTGGACCACATACTGGAATTAAGGAAGCAAAACCTGTTGGTTTATACGTTAGCCAGTTCTTTGAACACCTAGGATTTACAGTCCTAGATAAGTGGTATATACTTGGAGAATTCCATGGTTCTCTTGATCGAAGCACAAAAGGCAAAATGGGTGACATTAGAGGAAAACCAACAAAAGAAGAACTCGAAAAAATAAGTCAGCAAGCAACCAAATTGGCTTCTAGACTCCAAGATAATCTCAATTGATCTTCTCATTTAGTTTTTATATGAAACTTGAGGATTATTGAACCGTTGTATTTGTTGTATTCATTTTTTATGTTTCATTTTTTACCCATGTTTCATATTATTAAAACCTAAATTACCGAATGGCTTGAAATTATTCTGAATGCTTTTCAATTCCCACTTTAGGTCTATGTACTTTGCCATTGGGGTTTCTGAACATCTCTGAATGATCGGTATGAATTGGAACGAGTAATTTGGGTTTGATTTTGTCTATCATTTCTTGTATTTCTGGACCAGAAGCATGACCGCTCGCATGAATATGGTAGGGATTAAAATCATTTTTTGTGTTAATTTTAAAATGTTTTAACCAACGTATCATTCGATCTTGAGATAACTCCATCCGAGGATTAAATGGCTCACATTGAGCTCTAACAAAAATTGAATCTTTTGGTAACTTAAAATCTAATATATTTTTGAATCTAAAGTAGTCCAAATGTAAGACGTAACCAGAAGGATTTTCATTAAGATCGAGAGCAGATACTCCTTTATCCAAATGTTTAGTATCTGTCATTAATTTGTCAGATTTGTTGTTTTTCCACTCCGAAAGTGGCATATCTCCTACTTTATGCTTCGAATGACTATAATCACCCGCTGAATATAACATACATCCACTTCTTTCAAGGAAAACTGTTGCCTCTTCATCGTAAACACTTCGCCCAAATCTGGCCAATAAATAAGCTAAACGCGGATCAAAAACTGGAATCCTACCACTCTTAAGAGCTGCATCACGAACAGTTTCATATCTATCTATATCCTTCCAAGTAAAACCTACCATTGCCAATCCCTCACATTCTGAGAAAAGTTCCATCAGATCTACCTCGACCTTTTTCTCATCATCAGGGTCTTCCTGATCAATACGTGTTCCTTCACAAAACATAATGTCAGGCGAAAGACCACTCAAATCATCTCCAAGATTATAACCTAAACGACCATGAAACCTAATATCTCCAGTATACAAAACCTGAAAATCTCTTGTTTCAATCAGACAAGCCATAGAACCAGGTATGGAATGATCAACATTAAATCCAGTGAGATTCATTCCTTCAACAATTGTGGTGGATTTATTATTTTCTAAAGAACGGAATTTTCTTCTTTTTTGAAACTTAGAATAATCAACTTTTGGTTCACCAGGAAAAAATCCAGTTTTCAGCTTCCTCATCTCGCGGTCTTTCTTAACTGTTAATTGCTTATCTAAACCCTGCAAATTTCCAATTTCAGCTACTGCATCCATTAACTTCCATGTCATATCAGAACAAAAGAATGGAATATCTCCCAGATATGGAGCATATCCACAATGATCTAAATGAGCATGAGAAATAAAAAGTGCATCAGGACACCAAGCACCAGAATTCTTGGCTTCCTCAAAACTCTGGACTTGTAATTTCCAAAGGTTTTTTGCTTTAATAGTATAATTTTCAAAATCTATCGGACAGAGAGCATCTTGCCGATATATCCCATTTAAATTTGGTAATAGACCTAATTTCAACAAATCATGAATTTTGCAACCTGAACGGGGTTGTAAAAACTCTTCAAAAAATAAACTTTCTTGACTATATGAAAGACCAAAATCAAGGAAAAGGGATCCTTCATTAAATTTGACAAGTATTTTGTTTCCCCCGATATCATCTACACCGCCATAACAGGTGAATTTGATCATAAATGCTACACTCAACAAAAATTAATTCTACTAATCTAAAATATAAAATGTGTTAAAACTAAAAATTATTTTAACGGGTAGATTCAAGAAATTTATAGATTTGTGAATCATAAAGGGCAGTTTCTTTAAAAGCTTCTATAGCTAGTTTCTTTTTTGTTTTAAGACTTATTTCACCCTTCTCTTTGTATTCTAGAAGAATTTCATTATATCTATTGGAATTAACGATTATTGTTATGTTGGTAAAGTTTTTTGCTGAAGCTCGGATGATATTAGGTCCACCTATGTCGATTTCATCAAGGTAAGTAGCCAAATCAATTTGTTTAACACCTGAATGAAAAACTGGATGAAGATTACAGACCACTAAATCAATAGGTTTTATTCCTAATCGCTCTAGTTTCTTTAGGTGTTCTTTGTTGTTTCTTAATGCAAGTATTGCGGCAATTAATTTCGGATGTTCAGTCTTAATTCTTCCATCCAACATTTCAGTAAATCCGGTAATATCTGAAATATGGTTAATTGAAGGAACTCTCGCTTTCTTTAGGGTATTAAAAGTTCCTTCAGTAGCTATTATTTCAAATTCAAGTTTTACAAGTTCATAAGCAAAATCAATTATTCCAGTTTTATCATGAACTGAAATTAAGGCATATCTCATTTTAATCAAATTTTTTCATTATAAAATTAATCCAAAAAATTTTACATTGTTATTTATGAAGAACCAGTTAGAAACTTTCTAAAATCCATCTTTTTTAAGATAATATCCATCCTCTTTTTTTGTGCCAAAGCTTCTAATACCTTTAGTTTTCAGTTGTTTTCTAAGTTTATTAGCTTGTACAGAACTTATTTCTTTTCTCTTCTCCAAATAACAAATTATCTCTTCTGCTTGTTCTGTTTTGTCACATCTACGGAGGAAATCAATAATATCTGGCGAATACCCACTAAATCGGTTTAAAACAGCATTTTCAGCAGAATTAGAATCAGAACGAACCGAATTAATTTTTGTTACACAAGTTTTTCGATCAATTTCTTCAGCTAAGTTTGGAAACATTTTTCGAAATTTTTTCTTTTCTAAGTCCATCTTTAGTTTTTTCTCCTGGTCCTATTTGAATAAAAGCATTTAGTTAAATCGTCATATTACAACATTTAATTTTAATTAAAAAATATTTACAGAATTGAACTATTTATTTCTAACAAATTTTCCGATTGGGTAAAAACTTTTGGAGTGGATTTTCCTTAAGAATTCTTTCAAGTTGGTTAAGATTTAAACCTGTTTTATTGTCTCCATAAATTTCACATATTTCTAATTCACCTAAACGATCTAAACTTCGAACCGATATCTCTACATTGTCGTTGCTTGGAAGAATTATATTGATATGAAAAGAGGATTCTTTTCTGCCTTGTTTAGTTATTGCTCGCCATTCTGAACCGTTTATTTTATATTTATTTTTCTGAAGTTTTTCAATAATCTCTTGATTGTCCTGTGAAAAAGTTTGAATATCAATGTCGCTGTTTTGATGAACTGTCCCTCTCCATACACTGCCCACCAAACTAGGATTAAATACTTTTAGATGCTCCATTATTTCTTTTGCTTCTATTCTCATTCTTAGAAGCAATTCTTCTCTTTTAGCTCCCTCTCTTTCTTTAGACAATCTGTCAAGTTCTTCTGCAACTTCAAAATTACTAGGAAAAACTCGGGCACCCAAATTCAGTGAAGCTCTTTTTTTAGCTTGTTTATATTCTTTTTCTTGAGAAGTATAGAGTAATAATGCAGCTTCTTGTGCAACTTTATTTCTTAAAATTTTTGTGCGTTTGTCTTTCAAGTGATCCCTCAATATTATTGATTGTTATTGATACATTTGGATGTTATTGCCATATTTTTTAAGTAATAATTTCTGTTTCAAATGAATTGGTAATAATTTATCTTAATTTTTAGTGAAGAATAGTCTTGTTTGTCCCATAGTTTTGATATCAAGAGCTTTGACTTTCACCATTACGGGAAGATCGTTTACAACTTTTCCAATTAGAAGACAATAATGCGGAGGAAGATCCTGTGCAATAGATTTAACTGTTTCAGAATCTACTCTCGCTGCTTTTGAAACGGTTTCCAAATCACGTTCATTTGAGAAATTAAAAACAAAAATACTGTCAGCCTGTCTATAGATATTTTCTTTAATCGTATCAGGTTGATTTGTAACAAAATTAGTGAACAGCCCAAAATGTCTCATACGTGTTATAATGTCTTCCCAGTATGTTTCCCGCAGATAAAGATGAGCTTCTTCGGCAAATAAAAAGACAGATCTGATCTTCCATTGACTTAAAAGATTAACAAGAGAGCCAAGGATATATTCCAAAACTATCTGACGATCAACAGCAGAAACATCTTTTAGATTAATAACAAAGACGCCGCCATTAAGTTTGTTTTTTTCTAAAAGCTTTTCAAAGCTTGTTACTATTTCCTCATTGTCTGAAAAGAAACCTGAGTTCAAAAGACTGTAATAACGTGAGAAAAGGGCATCACGAACATGCATATTGCAGTTACAATGTTTAATGGCTTCACCGAGGGATTCAAGAGAGATTCTTCTTTGTTGACATAAGTTTTTCCAAATATTTTTAAAAGCTCTGGTAGATGTTCCAGGAAGACCCAGGGCATGAATCATAATCTTCAAAATTACACTTAAACCCATAGATGAAAGAGAAACTTTAAAATTTTTTCCGGGAGATAAAACATTTACTTTATTTTTGTAATTGTTACATCCTCCTTCAGCTGAAGTTCCTAAACCAGTATATTCACCATTTAGGTCTAGAACCACAACAGTAGCATTGTAATCAATAAGACCCAGAATGAGTAATTTTGAAAGATGAGATTTGCCAGTTCCTTTTTTTCCAGTTATTATATTCAATCTTCCATCAAGATCATGAGCGGTTATTTCTAAAGATGATCCGTCTTTGGTTTCTCCGATGTTGATCGGAAGGTCTTTTTTTGCTCCACAACTCCTTAATAACGAGGTTATTGGAATTTTTGTTATTCCAGATTTGGAGCGACATGGAAGCCAAGAAGAATTTGCATGTAATACATCTTCAAACATTGAACCTCTAATTTTACACATAAGGATTCGAGCATCTTGAATATAGTTAATATGTGAAAAAATATTTAATGGATCAAAGTTTTCTCCTGAAACGTGTTCTTCAGCTGTAGAATCTCGTAAAAGTTCTTCTAGAAGCCCAGGGATACTCGCAAATTGTACATCAATAACTTGCGTTACCAGTTTTTTATTAACCATTGAATCCTCGATTAGAAGATAATCGCCTTTCTCCACATCGTCGGTCGGTGAGCTGAGTATCTGAATGTTATTCCCCTCTTTCTTGTACAATCGCACCTTTAATCCTCAGCTCCTTTTCCAAATGAACCAAACAGTATTTTCCGCACATTTGGTCTATGAATAATTTTGAGTCTATATTGTTGAGAAATAAAGCGCTGGATTCCAATCACTTCAGTAGCTGTAAATGTAGAGTATATATGTGCTAAACGCAAAATTTCTGGATAACTTTGAATAAGAAGATCACTTCCTAAAAGATTCTGAACCGCAGTTATGCCTTGTTCTCGTGAAATTTTTTTATCTATATCTAACCTAAATGAACATATTCCGGGAGTTAATTTTGCGACATATATATTTCCCAAGGAGAGAAATTGTCGTAAAGAAGATTCCAACCCGTCTATTTCTAGAAGATAAGGAGGTAAAGTACTCCCTGCATAATCAGTCAATTTGTGACCGAATAACCTCAAGTTTGTATTCTTAGAGAATGCAAGAACGGTATTTAGGCGGTTTCTTGCAACATTTAAAATACGATCTAGTTCCTCTATTGGATTATCAATCATTCCTGCGGTCATTGATCCATCTAAGAGTATGATTGCCCCATATGTTGAACTAGATACGCCAAGTTGGAGCCATCGTTCCAACAAATTGCCCATTTTGTTTTGCATGTTAAATATGTTTGATTCGGATAATTCGAAGAAATCATTTCTAAAAAGTTTGTGAATTTCTTTTTTATTTTGCTCCGTTATGTGAAATGGAAAAGGTCCAATTCTTTGATATTTGTATGTTTTTTTAACTTTCCAAACTATAGCTCCCCTAATTGCACAAAGATGTCCAGATGCGGTCTCTCCAATATGTATGCTTGAAACATCGATACCAACTACTGGTGCCACTTCTTGACTTTTGACTAATTGAATGGTTGTTATCTTTGGTTTAATCTCATTGGTCGGCTTTGTTTTCATAGCATGATCTATTGAGGAAGGTTGTGTGATGCTTTGGTCTATTTGCAGAGGACCGCTTTCAATGCTATTCATTGAATTTTGGCTTAATTCTAGAAATGTAGATGGAAGTTGT
>JARRMA010000027.1:0-9838 GCA_037386505.1 Candidatus Bathyarchaeota archaeon | reverse complement strand
TTGGGATTTAAATTCTAGCGTTTATTTGGTTTGTTTATTGTTTATTCATATTTTGGCTAAATAAATCTAAAATATATGAAAGTTAAGACCAGGACTTATGGAGAAATCTAGTTTTGGAATACTTCTTCTAGTTGTTGGATTGGTTGTACATTCTTTGGGAGTATTTTTTCTTGCAATTGAGTACGACCAAAATAGATTTGAACCAACCTGGGAAGAGCTTACAATCAATAATATAGAATTCAATGGAATTTCAGGTTCAGAAAATAATAGTGTGATCTTGTTTTTAGAAAATAAGAATAGAAGAACTAATGTAATAGCCAAAGAAGTTAATATTTTAGGAGTTAGTTTTAATCAAACATTTTCTGTTAAACCTGAAGAAAATAATTATCCAACAAGAAGTCAGGGACAAATCACCTTAGCCAATGTTGGATGGGTAGAAGGTATTGAATATGAAATTCGAATAATTTCGTCAAACGGATCTGTCTGTGGAGCAATTACAAAAACAGCATAAAATGTTTAAAAAATGGATGTAATTTGAATTGGGTTTAGGATGGGATTCTGTTCTTAAACTTGCTGCATTTGGTGCCTTTCTGATGTTAGTAAGTTTATTCCTTTCTTATTTTCCTGTTGGAATTATAAGTTACGATTCATTTTGGTTTAGTATACAAATTTTGTTTTAGTTTTGCTTTTTGGTCTCGTTTTAATTTCATGGGCAGCATTAAAAAAAGGAATCCAATAATTTGTTACCTAATTCATTAGAATTAGAACTAAAAAATGCATTATCCAAGAACCTGAACTCTAGATGATATGTGTGATTAGTTTTATTGGGTCAACGTTGTATGTTTTGGGATTGATCTTAAACTTTTAGAAATACTGTGCTTTTTTGTGGTTGTATTAAAGATTCGTTGTCGAAAAGCAAAGAAACATTATTTCGGGAAAAAAGAATGTCTACGAATATAATGCGGTTTCTATTGGAATTTCTTCAAAATATCATAAAGATGCGGAATCATTCTAGACAGAGATTTAGATATTAGCCTAAGGGCAAAAAAGAATAGTTATTGTTTTAAGACATCGAGAAAATGTTTCTTCAAACAGAAAAGGGATATACATAACATACAAAAAGACTGTTTATGAGTCTAATAGCGATGATTACACTGTCAAGGCAATAAAAGACCTTAATAAGATTGTGAGATTGCTTGAAGTTGGCTTTGAATTTGTCTCCGAAAAAGGATAATTTACTATTCTTAAGGAAACGTAAATGAAGGACGACGTAACAAAAAGTAAGCGGAAACATACAAAAAGTGGCCGGGATGAGGTAGTCTGGTAGCCTATAGGTCTGTGGAGCCTAGCGCCTGGGTTCAAATCCCGGTCCCGGCCCTCCATAAATATTTTGAATAACTTTCATGAAAATCATTACACAATTCTAATGAAATGTTTGTGGAAGATATATCTAAATCTTAAAAAAGTTAATTTAGATAAAAACACTTTTAGATGCTTGGCAGTGCTCCAATCTTAAACTAGCATATCTCCCCCTGATGGCTCAGTTTTATTTTGGTTGGAGTACTGCTTTTTTTAATTTCAGAAAAATATTTAATATTTTCAAACTATAACAAAAAATGTATCTGAATATGGTCATATGATTAATTCTTTATTTTTAATCAGTTTTTATAGGATACGAAATCTGAACAGAATCGATATCTAGAAAGCCTTCAGTGCTTGGTCCAACATATTTGGCTGAAGGATGAAAGAAAGTAACAAAAGCATCTTTATTGTTAACCCAAACTTCCTCTTTTCTTCCAGAAGGAAGAGTATAACTGAAAAATCCGGGTTCAACCTCACCGTAACCTTCAACTAGGATACAAGATGGTGGTAAAACATAACGAGAAAAAATTAAAGGTATAGGCACTGTCCAACCTGCAAACAAAGTTGATCCATGCAGCTTAATACTAAGCTGATCAGGTTTAAGCAAAACAATATTATTCCCTCCATGAAGCCCTTCAAGAAGTCTTTTCTTGTAGGAAATCGATTTCTGATTATCTTGAACATGCGCAACCAATTGATATTTCGTGTTGGGCGTCTGTTTAGGCTTCATGAAAACCTGTAATATATTTTCTTGACCAAATGAAGAATCACCAATGTTTTGAAAAATTCCAATAATAATATCGGAGATACCAAAATATTCTGGAGGTCTAATTGTTACAAAAGCTCGAGTTCCTAAAAAGTATAAAGTATCAGTCCAATTAGTACTTATCCAATTTTTAGAGGAATTATTCTTTATTTTATTGAAATTATCTAAAACGGTTTTTTCACTGATATTTTTTAATTCAGTATATTTAATTTGATTAAGCCCATATCTAGCACATTTGTTTAGAACGCGAAATCCTTCAGATCCCGAAAAAATCGAATTATGTATTTAAAAATTCACAATCTTCGGTCTCATTTTCACAGGGAGTATTAAATTGAAAAAGATACTGATCATCAATAATCGTTGTTTCTCTATAACCAACTGGAATATGCTTTACTTCACTATTTTCTAGTAATTGTTTTGCATAATCTAAGTTTTCAAATGTTATAGGCGCCATGATTTTAATTGAAACATTATCTTTCTGTAAATTTTTCAGTAATTCAATATTTTTTGAGATCCCAATCAATCTTTTAGTAGAAGCAACCATCAAAATCTCTTTCTTTGCAGAATAAAGTCTATCATAATAGAATTTCTTAGCTGTCTTTGAATCTTTAATAAGATCCATGACAGGAGAAAATTTTCCAGTTTCAATTTCATTTATTTTATTTTCTATCTCTGCAGATTTTGACCAACAATCCTCAAAGATACTGATAAATGATTGTATAATACACTTACAATTTGTAGAAAGACAAACACCCATTGAATTCACAGTTGAACCAAAATCTGAATCAGAAATAAAAAGCAAAATCTCATCGTTATCTCTAATTACGACTCTTGGAAGAAAAGAGACACATAACTCACAATTTCTACTTCTTAAATCAAATTCAGGAGGTAAAACTGTTTGTAAATGTCTAACTTTTATTAAATTTTGCTTTGAAAGCTGTGTGAGACCCCTAAAACCAATCTTAGATTCCTTAGAATCCTGAATAGAAAATACTCCATTTTGTTCAGCAGCAATTAAATCAGAAACAGCTAACACGCAAGAAAAATTGGTATCAGCTTCTTTAACCATTTGAGACATTTTTTGAAAAATTTTCTTTTTTCCTTCAATAACAGAAAAACGTTCTAACGAAGATTCAAGTTCAGTTTGACTAATTTTTTTCCAATCAGACAATAATTGATCCTTTGAGTCTTCTATTAGATGAACTTCATGTCTTTTAGATTTAATAAAAGATTCAATCACATTCTCAAATGGAACAGCAGTAAAACGAGTAGGATATTCAAGAGTCGCTTCAACTAATCCATTTTTTTGAAGACCCTTTAAAATTCGATAAACCTGACCCTTATTCATCTTCAAGTATTTGCTAATATGACTACCTTTCAGAGGACCTCTCGTGCCAAGAAAAATATAAACCTCTGACTCCTTTTCAGAAAGACCAATATTACCTAAAGTCTTTTTGATTGTCCCCTTCAATCCTTAATCACATCAACCTAAGCAGGTGGGTGTACGTACACCCAACCTAATTTTAAATACTAAGTCTGCTTTAATATTTTTAGTGATCGAAACACAAATCGACCATAAATAAAACTGAATCATCAGGGGGAGGTTCACGTGACACTCTATTTTTGTTTTTTTAGCCAATTCATTACTTGAACTATTATTGGACTTGAGTTTAAATTGATTATTGGAACTTGAACTCTTTCCCGTGTTTCAATTATCGGTTTATATTTAGGCATTTCAGCAAAACTTACGTTTGTCCAGTATATTTTTCCGTTTAGAAAGTCATCCATTACATCTTCTGTATCTGGTGCTAAAGGACTGTTAACAAATACTAATCCGTTAGCCCAACTTAGAGAAACAGGTGCTCCACCTGCTCTGAGTTGAGCGAAAATATATATTAGATCTTCAACATTTTCAAACCGAATATATTCTTTGATTACAATTTCTTTAATTGGATCATAGGTGATTTTAACCACTTTTTTGACCTCTCAAAACAATGAAACAGATTGGCTTATAGTCTTTTTCTAACTTAAAAAGAATCAATCGGATTTTAGTTAACCTTATTTACTACATATTACATCTGGGAAAGAAGTAGTATCCCAATCTTAAACTAGCATATCTCCCCCTGATGGCTCAGTTTTATTTTGGTTGGGATACTGCTTTCTATTTCAGGTTAACAAATAAATTCAGTTTATTTTTACAGTTAGTTTATTTGAAGAATCGAAAGATTTACCACTATAATTCTCTATACCTAAAAAATATTAAAAAATAATATGTTGATACCCAAACAGAATATAAATCAGAAATGCCTAAATCTAGCATCTATCATCACACAAAGACAAAAGCCAGTGGGCCGATAGTTCAGTCTGGTATGAATGCCTGACTTGCACTCAGGAGGCCGCGGGTTCAATTCCCGCTCGGTCCACCAATATAAATACATAAGAAATTACCTTTTGTTTCTAAATAACCAGTTTCTCTTCGGGAAAGGGAATAGAAACTAGAAAAAGAAAATAGCAATCATTCTTTTATTTAGAACCTCTCCTTCGAGAAATATTGTTCTAGCCATTATGAATAAGTTTATAAAATAAACAAAACATAAAAAAATATGTAATTAAAATAAACTATATTAGATGATTACGATGGAAAAACAAACAGAAAATATTAGTTTACCCTTAATAGGGGAAAAAGCTCCCGAATTTGAAGCGGTTACAACTCAAGGAACTTTAAAAATGTCAGATTTTGAAGGAAGTTGGTTAGTACTCTTTTCACACCCTGCAGATTTTACCCCAGTTTGCACCACGGAGTTTATTGCATTTTCAAAACTAAATGAAGAATTTAAGAAAAGAAATACTGAACTTCTTGGATTAAGTGTTGACAGTGTTTCATCGCATATTGCATGGATAAGAAATGTTGAAGAAAAAATGGGAATTAAAATTCCATTTCCAATTATTGCAGATTTGAATAAAGAAGTTTCAAAAAAATTTGGCATGATTCATCCTGCTCAAAGTAAAACAGAAACAATAAGATGTGTTTTCATTATTGATCCTGAAAGCAAAATCAGAGCAATCCTATACTATCCTTTAACAACAGGTAGAAATATGCAAGAAATCTTACGTATGATTGACGCACTCCAAACCACAGACCTCCATAAAATTGCTACACCTGCTAACTGGAATCCTGGAGATCCCGTTGTTGTTCCACCTCCATCAACTGCTGAAGGAGCAGAAGAAAGAGTGGGAGCAGATTTTGACTGTAAAGATTGGTATCTTTGCTTTAAAAAGCTGTGATAATATTGCCTTGTATTTCTGCAGATGGAAAACCAACAAAAAGCGGAATTGCAACATTAACAGCAATAAAAAATGAAGCTTCAACACCAAAAGCAATTTCAGAAAATACTGGACAACCCATGTTCAAAATAAGAAGCGGACTTAGAGAACTTATAAACGCAGACTTAGTAATAGAAACTGACAATAAATATCAACTAACAGAAAAAGGATCTGAACTATTACAATAAGAAATTACTAAAAAAATTAATGGAGTTTAAAAAAACTCCAAATACTTTTTTCTTAATTAAGGGGTTTCATTTATACTATTTTGTTAAACTCAATTAACTTAAATTACTAAGATAAGTTGAACCTTTTATAGGTGCAAAGGTCCAGTAAAAAGTATAAGGTGAGGTGAAATTTTTGGGTGAAGTATACAAACCTGACGATTTTATCGGAGGAAAGAGAAGACCTTCTGATCTATCTCCCGGATTAGGAGGAGTTACCCCAACTACATTAAATGAGATCATTCGAGAGATTAGACTATTAAGAAATGATGTAGAAAAAATTAAACTGGCACTAAGAGCAAAAGGGATAAATGTAGAATGAAAAATTCACTGAACTGTTAAATTAGGTTCATGAATTATTAATATCTGCAAGTTTTCAGTATATTAGTCAGCAGTTTGATGGTTTTCTTATTTTCTTTAATAGGTCTCAAGAAGTTCTTTAAGAGATTCAGCTTCTTTACGTAACTCTGCTACTTCTTGTTCAAGAGAGTCAGCTTTTGTTTCTGCCTTTTCTCGGAGTGCCTCTATTTCTGCATTAAGTTCAGATTTCTCTTTTTCTAATTCAGAGATTTTATTTCTAATTTCCCTTAATGTTCGCATAAATTTATCTCCAACAATATATCTTAGAGAGAATGGCTAAAAATCTTATGGACAATAAATAAGTCTTATTTTTGATATTGATTAAAAGCGATTTAAAAACTTGAGTTTGACTCAGTAAAACTTTAAGCTAAAATCAAAATATAGTATTTATGTCGTGAAAAACTATTGAGAATACGAAGTTTCTTAGCTGGTTTTCATTTAATAAATTTTTTAATAATGCTTTTTGCGACAATATACGCTTTAAACACCCTTTGGGCAAAAGTTGAAAATTGGATATCAACTCTTTACATTTACTATATAATAGTAGCAATCTCAGGTGTAGTTCTTGCATTATGGATCGGAATAGATGGAAAAAGGCTCCAACGATACGCAACTAAAATGAAAAAATTAGAAGAAAAATTAATTGCCTTAGATCAAAAAATTAGAATCATAAAACCTGAAAGTAAAGAAAAAGAGTCAACCTAGTAAACATCTAGGATCCAAGGATATTTTCTATGAATTACTTCATTTATTGAATGAGGAGAAACTATTCCTTCTTCACATATGATTCCATGAATAAACTCTCTTCGAGTAACATCAAAAGCAGGATTTCTTATAATCAACCCATCTGGAGAATCAGCCCAAACCTCTTTTGAACTTCTTTCTTCTAGCTTTTCATATTCTCCATGTATAGTTAATGGATCAAATTTCAAAAGTTCTGAAACAACATAGAAAGGCGTCCTAGCCTCCTTAGCAGCTAGAGCTACCATACTTGTACCTATCTTATTTATTACATTACCTTCAGAAGTTATTGCATCAGCCCCAACCATGACTAAATCAACTTGATTCATAAAATGCCTAACAGCAGAATCAACAATCATTGTAGTCTTAATACCAGAATCTAGCATCTCTTTCGCTGTTATTCTACCCTGAAAAACAGGTCTAGACTCGGTACACACAACCTCAAAAAATTTTCCATCCAACTTTGCCTTATGCAGAATACCAGTAACAGTAGAAGAATGACAATGAGTAAGAATTCTTGAATGATGAAAAATCCGTCTAGAACCAACTTTAGCAATATTTTCTTTTGATTTCTCAAGATCATCCAAAAACTGTTCTGAAACTTGTGAAACTAAATCAACTAATTCTGCTACAATATCATTACTACTTGATTCAATTTTATGAATAAGATAACGAATAGAATTTCTCATTAAGGGCTCAGTAGCTCTAGAATTAAAAAGAATATCCTTAGCTTCAGAAAGTTCTTTAATAAACTCTTTTTTAGTTGAAGCTTTAGATTTTTTTGCGCCATCTTCAATCGCTTTAATTGCTGCAATAGCAACATTTCTTGCTCCCTGAATTTCAATTCTTTTTATCTTATCTGCTACTAGCGAAACAATTTTCTCCAAATTTAAACCCACTTTAGAAGGTATACTCTAACATAGAATGGAAATTACTAATTTAAAAGCCTAAAGATAAAAATCAATATATTTGACAAAACAAATTTCAAAGATTAAGGATTACGACCTACATGGTTTTCAATAGCTTCGATAACACCTTCACCTTTCTCTTCGATAGCTTCATGACTCTGACCAATACTATGAGGAGTAGAAATAATACGCTCATTTTCAATCAACTTGCTAACTATTTTATCCTCAAAAGGTGTCTTGGTTGAAAAAACATCTAAAGCTGCACTAACTTTACCAGAACAAACAGCATCTAATAGTGCTTCTTCATTAATTATTCCACCTCTTGCGGTATTAACAAGAAAAACACCATTTTTCATTTTAGCAATTTCAGCTTTGCTGATTAAATCTTTAGTACAACTAGTTAATGGACAATTAGTCGTAATAAAATCAGATGTTCGCAAAAGTTCATCTAAAGAAACAATAGTTACATCATCGCCCTGAATACAAGGATCAGAAACAATAACCTTCATCTTTAAAGCAGAACCTAATCTAGCAACTTCTTTTCCAATTTTGCCACAGCCAATTATACCCAGAATCTTTCCAGAAACTCGACAACCAATCAAAGAAGTCTTTTTCCATTCACCACGTTTCATTGATCGATCACCTTCTACAAGGTTTGTACAATGAGCAAGAATGTAAGCAATAACCCCTTGTGCAACATCATATGATTGTGCAGGAACATTATAGAAACTGATGCCTTTCTCTTCTAAATAAGCCAAATCAATATGATCAATACCATGAGTGGCAGTAATTACGCATTCAAGATTCTTCATTATATTAACTAAGTCTTTGTTGACCTTTGTTTTGCTTCGGACAACAAGAATTGTCACTTTATCTAAAGGTAAACTATAATCTATATCACTTGATTGGAAAACCTTCCCAAACTTAGATAGACGATCAAGAAACTCTTGACCGAAATTATCGCATACTAGGATCATTTGGCTATTCATTGTCTTTTCACACATCAACATTTTTTGATAATTGGGAAATTTTTTTCTAGCAGCTGAAATTCCCTCGTTTTAGATAGCTCTTTAGCTCAGGAAACATGACAAAGCATTATTTAAGCATTTATGGATGTTTAAATTAACTAACTTTTTCATTCAACCTCAGCTAATACAGATTCAAGAGAATCTAACATCGATTCTATATCCCCAGGTTCAATGTATCCCATATTACCGATTCTAAAAGTAGAATTCTGAACGCTTCCATAACCCTTAGCAAGTTCAAATCCTTTTCTTCGCATCATTTCATAAATTTTGACTCCATTAACACCTGTTGGAGCGTTTACACAATTTACTGTTGGACTTTCATAACCACTTTTTGGAAACATAGTCAATCCAAATTTATGAATTCCTTCTCGAATCTTTTGATTACGTGATGCATATAGATCAAAGAACCATTGCTTACCTCCTTTATTATCTATAAACTTTAGTATCCGATGTAAACCAGCAATTTGAGGAATAACAGAAGTCATAGGTGTACCCTTCTTTTTCTGATGCTTTTCCCATACCTTAAAATCAAAATACCAACCCTTATTTTCTGCTGACTCAGACTTTTTTAGAGCTTCAGAACTAACACTTCCAATTCCAAGACCAGGTGGCACACCAAAACATTTCTGTGAACTGGAAAAACAAACATCTAGACCCCATTGATCAACTTTAATATCGGTTCCGCCCATTGAACTGACAGCATCTACAAAAAGGAGCTTGCCATGCTTTTTTGTAATCTCTGCAAGTTCTTTTAACGGATTAATTAACCCCATACTTGTTTCATTATGAGTTATAGAAACAGCTTCAACATCTGGAACTTTCAATAATTTCTCATCAAGTAAATCAGGAAGAATTGGTTCACATAAAGGAACTTCAAGCTTTTCAACCTGTTTGCCATTTGCAGTTGCCACTTCAGCATATCTTTGCCCAAAGCTGCCACATATACAACATAGCATCTTCGAAGTAACACAATTTCGCACAGAAGCTTCCATAAAACCAGATCCAGTACTAGAAAATAGAAAAACTTCATTTTCTGTCTCAAGAAAACGTTGCAACATCTCAACAGTTTCAACATGCAGGGTTTTGTATTCTTGGCTTCGATGACTAACCATTTGCATTCCCATT
>JARRMA010000026.1:0-15059 GCA_037386505.1 Candidatus Bathyarchaeota archaeon | reverse complement strand
GAAGCTTCTTCTAACGCTTGAGGTAAAGTCATTCCACTCTTTTGGGCTTGAACGATGCTCCTAAATAAATCAGGAATATGATTATCAAATGAACGTTTCCAACGATAATCTACATAATCTAGGACAGCCGGAGGAAAAACAGTAATTACTACAGCTAATAGAAAATACTCTTCAAAAAGCGGATTGTCCATAAGTAGTAAAATAGCTGTCCCACAGATAATTAAACCTAAGCAACCTGAGACAATCCAAGCAATCTTTTTTTCCCTTTTTTGAACTTTAGGCATAATCATCTCTTCGGTGAGGTTATATCGATTATTATAAGAAAAATAATAGAGCCAATCGGTAATCCTAGATATGTTAAAAGTTGTAATAACAAACGAGAATCTAAAGAACCTACTCCAGGTCCTCCCAGCATTGACATAACTGCAAGCATTACTACAAAGATAAGTGATCCCGCAACCATTAGAGTTACATAGAACTCTGATAAAACCGAAAGATTGTCAGAAAAACGTTTCAGATTAATCTGCTTAAGTTTCATGTATTGTTGAGACCTATTTCGAAGATACTTTACCAAATTACCTCCTGAGTGTACTACCGAAATAAATCCCTCAACCAGTTCTTTAAATCGCTCAGAGGGTGTCCGCTTGGAGGTTGTCTCTAGAGCTGATATAACATCAAATCCAAAAAGTTCCACGTTTCTAACTACATTTTTTGCTACTTTAGAAATTGCTTGTGAACTATCAACTTGTGCTAAAGAACGCCAAATAAAGTCAGGAGGTACCCCTGCTCCAGCCAAAATTGACATATAACCTGTAGTAAAGGGTAAATCATCTTCTAAGGATCTTCTTAGATTATCTGCACAATAACCTGGATACGAATAAAATCCAATAATTGTTAGAGCCCCAGCAAGCAGACTTAATCCGAATCCAAAAAGAATTGACAGAAAAAGAGAGAGGTTAAAAATTAGAAATAGAAATGCAGTTACGAAAAATAAAATTAATGAAGAAAGTAATAAACTAACTAAAATTGCTGTGCTTACGTAAGCTTTGAAATTAGTCTTCATCCCAGATTTTTTTAAATTAGATTTAAGATCAGAAAATAACGGAAAAAAACGTGATACTTTCCCCTCAAGTAACTGATAAGCAAAAACCTGAGGTTTACTTCTTCCAAACTTAAGACTTTCAATCGATTTTGATAACTTATTCTTAAGAAATGAGAAATTATTTTGGAGAGCGCTTAAAATATTAAAAAATCTATTTCTAAATTGCTTTCGTAATCTATTTTTCCTCATGACATTCCCAACCTAGCTTTTCGAAAAACACGATTGGAATCAGTATAGTAATCCCTGATGACCGAAACTACATCTGAATACTTTCGAATGCCTTCGTTTACCATCCAATCTAGGACAATCTTTCTTCGATGCAATTCATCTTGAACTTCTTTTTCAGTTAACCCTTTAAGTTTCATCTTTTCATCCAAAAGGTAACTATGTCCAGAATACACAAAAGAATCACTTCTTGGATTCCACCGATAAACTTCATGAGTCAACAATTCTTTTGTTTTGGGATCTAAGCCTACAATTTCAGTTACTGAACTGGTCCTCCGAACTGGTTTTCCATTAACTTCTGTTCTCAACTGAACAGGTATAGCGTTAATCATAGTCAAAAGTGGTCTAGGAATATTCATCGGTTCTGATTCTAAACGGTGAATAACTGAACTTGCAGATTCACCATGAATTGTTCCCAATCCCAAATGACCGGTTGCCATTGCTTGAAATAGGGTATAAGCTTCTTCTCCTCGAATTTCACCGACAATTAAATAATCTGGTCTTTGTCTAACAGCTGCTCGTAGTAAATCAAATAACGTAATGCTGGAATTTCCTTTTCCCTCAAAACCAAAACCGGTTCTTGCTACAGACGGAATCCAATTTTCATGCGGCAAATTTAATTCTGCAGTATCTTCTACACTTACCAACTTGAGTCCAGGCTTGATAAACATTGAAAAACAGTTAAGAATCGTTGTTTTTCCAGCTGCTACACCTCCAGCCACTAGGAATGATGCTCTATTTTCGATGGCATACCAAAAGTATGCAGCCATCTCTGAAGAAAGTGTGCCCAACGATATTAGATCAGATATTGTAAGTGGATCAACCCGAAAACGACGTATGGTGAAAGTAGAACCCCTTCTTGTGATCTCACTTCCGTATGTCATTTGAATTCTACTACCATCGGGCAATGATGCATCAAGAATTGGCATTGAAAGCGAAATATTCTTTTTTGCCAGATAAGCTAAGCGTACAATGAAAGAATTCAGTTCAGAACTAGTTTTGAAGATAATATTTGTTGGCAATGATTCATAGTCACGATGCCAAACATAAATGGGTATATTGACTCCATCTGCTGAAATATCCTCAATAAATGGATCATGCATAAGAGGATCAATCTTTCCATAGCCTAAAAAATCTCGAATTATGTAATATGTAAATTTGTCAACAGCTTCGTCAACAATTTTTAACCGATAATCTTTGATAATCTCAGAAATTTTATTTTTAAGATATTCTTCAGCTTTTTTTCTGGTCTCAATTTCATTGAGATTAACATCAAGTTCTTCAACAAGAATTGATTTGATTTCTTTTAGCTGCTCTTCTTCTTCGTCTAGTAATGTAGGTTCGATGAGTTCATATATTATTCTATGAGTATTAGGCTCAGTAACAACTGCAGCATAAACATAGGGCTCATGAATTGGGTATACCTCTCTAAAAACAGAGGCTTTTCTTTCAGATACGAACTTTGAATTTGTTTCCAATGTAACCCTCACATCTCTGCAGTTTAGTCAGTCCACTAGAGAGTTGACTAATTAGCACGAACAGCTATTTGTCATGACAAGAAAGTGGTTAATATTAAGACTTAATAAAACATATGGAGCCTAAATCAATTGCCTTCAAAATTTCTAGAATGCCCAAAAGGGAGATTCAATTCGCATAATCGTAACAAACTCGTTCAATGCTTCAAGTTCATCAGGTGATAAACGGTCATTAAATCTAGTCAATAATGATTTTGCATGGTTTTCAGGAATTCTAACATAATACATTTCACCCTCTTGTATGTGACGGCCAACAATTGCTTTTCCTAAAGACATGGCAACCTGTGAACCAACTTTAGCTTCTGAAGCAGCTTTACCTTTATCCTGAATTTGTAAAATATCGCCAATAGTTCTTCCATTTTCTTTGACAAGAGTATTTTTCGGTTTTATTGTCCCAGCTAAAACTTCAACACCTATGACAGCAGGTTTAGCTTTTCGAAAGACATATCCTGGAATAAACTTAACTTTTGCAGGTTTTACTAATCTGTTAAATTCTTCATTTAGCCTTGCTTCATCTTCTTGTTTCATCCAAGTCAAGTATTCGTCGATTAGATTGTAGATGGTTTTTTGATTAAAAATTGGAATATCACGGTTTCTTGCTTCTTCCTCAGCATCTTGTAATATCTTTACATTAAAAGCTAAAATTACTCCGTAGAGCGGATCGCGTTCCTTTACTACTGTCGCTTCAGTAACATCACGCTTAGAGACATCACCAACATCTGCCATCTTTATTGGAACATTATTTCGTTTCAAACTATCTGCAATGGCTTCAAGAGAACCCAATGCATCAGTTTTTAAAATCACACCATCTAAATCGGTAGCAATTTTGATTTGTTCAACTTCTTCAGAAACCAGCTTCACGTATTCATCAATACGATCTTCAGAAGGAATTGAATACAAAGGTGCACCAGCTAATACATCTTCAAGATTTGGCGCTGCAATCTTAACACCAGCTGCAGCAGGAACAGAAGCAACTGACGAAAATTTATCTCTAGGATCTCTTATTTCATCTAAAGGTTTAGGCAAAAAAACCGCACGAACATTGGTTACTACAGGTTTTTCTTTAGCTCCAATAACAATGAGATCCCCTCTCTCAAGTATCCCATCATATATGATTACGTTGATGGTCATTCCTAAGCCTGGTTCTTCTTTAACTTCTAGAACGGTTCCTTTGGCTGGACCCTCTGTTGTTTTGAGTCTTTTTTTAAGATATTGTTGAGTCAAACCCACAAGAACTGCCAATAATTCTGGTATTCCTTCTCCACTTTTAGCGCTAGTAGGAACAATTGCAATTGTTTTTGTAAAATCTTTTACATTGTTAAATTTGTCGGTTCTAAAACCCAGTCTTGAAAAAGTACCCATTATGCGATATAGATTTTCATCTAAGGCTTGTTGAACGTAAGGACCTTGTTTTCTGTAAGAGGATGAAAAAGTTTCATCTTCATAAGGTTTCCAACCGGGTATACGATCAATCTTATTAGCTGCTACTAGAAAAGGAGTTTTTTTCTCTTTTAGGATGTCAAGACATTCGTAGGTTTGTGCTTCAAATCCCCTTAGAATATCTATAACAAGAATAGCTATATCAGCAACTGCTCCGCCCCTTTTTCTTAAATTGACGAATGCTTCATGACCTGGAGTATCGATTACTAACAATCCAGGAAGTTGAACATCTTTCCTGAGTCCAGTGAATAAAGGTCCACAGATTTTAGCTAGTGTATCTACAGGAAAATAACTTGCGCCAATATGTTGTGTAATTCCGCCTACCTCGCGATCTTGAACACTACTTTTTCTAATTTTGTCCAGCAGTTTTGTTTTTCCAGCGTCTATATGACCTAGAACTGAAACGATTGGATGTCTTATCGGCAAGGAATTACCACTCAAAATAAATCAATGCATCGTTGCTTTTAGGTTATACTCTATAAATAATAAAAACGAAGAATCTAACTTGATTTTTTTAATGTTTACAAATTCTTTAAGTATTTCTCACATTGGGCAATTATTTGATCGATTTCATCAATCGGATAATTTGCATTAATATCAGCAACAAGATCCTTTTTTCGGAGATAATCAGCAACTGGTTTTGTTTCTTTTCTGTAAACTTCTAGTCTATTCTTTATAATTTCAGGTTTTTCATCTGAACGTTGAATTAACCTTCCGCTACAACGATCACAGATTCCATCGATTGTTGGAGGCATATTCTTTACATGATAAATTGCTCCGCATTTTCGGCAGGTTCTCCGTCCACTAATTCTCTCCATTATTACAGCATCAGGTGCAGTAAAATTAAGGGCAACACCAATTTTTTTAAAGTTCATCATTGCTTCTGCTTGGGGAATAGTTCTTGGAAATCCATCAAGAATAAATCCGTTTTTACAGTCGTCTTCTTCTAGTCTATTTTTAACTAAATCTATGACTATTTCATCAGGAACAAGGTTACCGCTAGAAACATAGTCTTTTATTTTTTTACCCAATTCAGTCTGGTTTTTTATTGCGTTTCGAAAAAGATCGCCTACAGAAATGGTAGGAATGCCATATTTTTTTGATAATATTTCTGAATAAGTACCTTTTCCCACTCCTGGAGGACCAAGTACAACTATATTCATAACCATTTTATAAGACATCCAGTTGGAATCTTTAAATCCATCTTTTGGTTATGCTCTGCCTTTCTCTTCTTTCCCGAAATATTTAGTCCATTTAACCTTCCGCGAATCACGCTTAAGAATTATAGAACTTTTTTTGCACTTACTCGAACAGAACCATAGAAGAGTTCCGTCATTCTTAACATACATCATACCAGTTGATGGAGGAAACTCATTTCCACAAAAGGAACAGTTTTTGGACTTGGGCATAGTATTTATCCTTCTTATCGTCTAAGTCTTTTTGCTTCCCGTTCAGTATCTCTTAAAACAAGAATGTCATTGGCTCTAACTGGACCCTTAACATTTCTAGTAATAATACGTCCTTTATCTACACCATCTAAAACTCTAACTCTTACTTGAGTAATTTCACCAGTAAGTCCTGTTCGACCAACAACTTGAATTACTTCTGCAGGAACTAGCTCATCAGGTGCGTCTTTTTTGCTCATCCACTAGAGCCCTTCTGTTTTAGTTCCTCAATTCTATTTGAGATTTCTTTTACCAAAGAAACAGCTTCACCAACATTAGCTATTGCAGCCGCAGCTGAAGAAACTTCTATTCCTGCAGAAATCCCAAGTTTTTCTCTGCTCGGTACAAATATATAGGGAATTTTTCGTTCCTCACATAAGATAGGAAGATGTGCTACAACTTCTGGTGGATCAACATCATTTGCAATGACAACAAGTTTTGCTTGTCCTCTTTCCACAGATTTTGTTGTTTCGTTAGTACCTATTCTAACTGATCCTGTTCGGTTGGCTATTTGCAAGGCTTCATAGGCTGCATCTGCCACCTCGTTAGGAACTTCAAATTTTGCATAAAATGGTTTTGACATATGCCTCATCCTTATTTTCAAGTGTTGAGTTAATCGAAGACAAGGTTAATGAATGTTTCGACAAGAATAAGTTTTGAAGAACAAAAGTAACATTATAGCAGTTTTTTTCTTCAAAGAAATTGCAAGTTTTTCATTAAAATAATTACCAATGTTTACGGAAAAATTGCCCTCACGGCAACCTGTACCACGCTACCCAAGGAAAGATCAAATTTTGGCTATCTCGGTTGAGATGATACATGAAATGGGATTTATGCGTGCAGAGCAGGTTTCATCTCCGTGAGAGCAAAAAAATCGTTACAGCTTAATATAGTAATAAATTTTATGAATTCAGAGAAACTAATCAATAGTATAGTGGTGATATTATTGGATTTGTTAAGCATCTATATTCTTAACCTTTTGATTACAATCGCCATGTTTAGTGTATTAGTGTTTCGAGCATGGGTAGAACACAAAAACTATCGATTAATGTGGAAAGAACTTGAGTGGAATAGAACATGTGAAACGGCAGGAAAACTTCTGAGAGCAGAAAAAGGCTTATTTACAAAAGTTGAAGGTGGTGATGAACTTTACGAGATGCTGTGTGAACTGTTTTCTATAAAAAACACATGACATCAAAAACCCTTCATTTTTCAATGAAAACAGGTTTGTAAATATAAATAAACACTAAAAGATTTTATGTATGTGCAAAGTATGCTACCAATTTCTCATTATTGCTATCAACTCTAACAAATCCAAATCGTTGAAACTGTATAATATCATCCGGTCTAAGTGTCTTACATTCTTCTTCTGCGAATCCTTCTGCTAAAGAAGCGTCAGGCATTACAACTTAAGTTGAATAAATCCATTAAACGAGTTTCAGGTTTATTCTCAATAGTATCCAAATCATTTTTTGAAATTAACAATTTTATTTTACCTTTTTCAGGAATGATTTCAAAATCTCGGAATCCATTTTCAGGATGATCGGGGTGCAATGGAATTTTGACATTAAAATTTTTGGGAACATTATCAATTAATAGCTCTATAGGATCGCGTACAAAGAAATAACGATTTGATTTTGGATCAATAATTTTTCGATTATGTGCATACAAGTTTTTCCAGCTTAAAACAACGTCTTGTGGTTTAGGACCAACATCGATAATTAAACGATGAATTGCTTCTGATGTTATTCCTCTTCTTCTTAAAGCTGCAAGAGTCGCAAGCCGAGGATCATCCCAATTTTTGAATTCTCCGCTTTTTATTCCCTTTAATATTTCTGATTTACTTAAATGGATAGTTTCTGGATATTTCCATCCAAGATATTTATACATATATTCCTGCCTAGCTTGGTTTGTAAGATGTTCCTTCCCCCGAATAATATGTGTTACACCCATTAGATGGTCATCTATTCCAGTTGAAAAATTGTAAAGAGGCCAAACATGATATTGTTTACCTACTCTAGGATGGGGATATTTTTCTGGATCAATTATTCTTAGGGCGGGCCAGTCACGAACAGCTGGATTGGGATGAGTTAATTCAGTTTTAATTCGAACAACTGCTTCAGACTCTTTATATTCTCCGTTTAACATTTGATGCCAACGATTCAAATTTTCTTCGATTGATAATTTTCGACATTGACATGGAAGTCCTGTTTTTGATTTTTCCTGAAAAATTTCTCGTATACAGTTACAAACGTAAGCTTGACCTAATTTGATTAGTTTTTCAGAATATTCATAATAGATTGGAAGTCTATCACTTTGAATAAATTCTTTATCCCAATTGCATCCAAGCCATTTTAAATCTTCCCTAATCGCTTCATAGAAAACCAATTTAGGTTTTTTAGTTTTAGAATCTGTATCTTCAAAACGAAGGAAAAAAAGTCCATTATACATTTTGGCATAATCATAACTAAGAATTATTGCTCTAGCTGAACCTAAATGAAGAACAAAGTCTGGATTTGGTGAAAAACGGGTGATAATTATATCATAATCTTTGACGTTAGGTAAAGGTGGAAGTTGTCGTTTTTCTTCAGTTTTCTCTTGAACCGAATAGTTAGGATATTTTTCTTTTAGGATTTCATTTTGTTTTTCTATTGATAAATTATTAATTTTATTTACAATTTCTTTTATGATCGGCCTAATATCCTGAATCCGGTTTCTGAATTGTGGATACTCGCCCAATAATTTGCCGAGAACAGGTTTTTCTGAAGCGGTACCTTTATAATTTAGTGCATTTAGCAACACAATTTTTTCGATTAGCGCTCTAGCTTCTTTTTCTTCTTTTGGATTCAAGGTATGCCACTTAATAACTTAATTTTGTCTAGAAAAAATAAGATCTGCAAGATTAATGAGATCTTCTCTATTCTCTGAAGAAGGAAATATAGATAACTTTTTCTTGGCTTTTTTTATGTACTTTTCTGCTAATTTTTTAGCATATTTAATTGCCCCAAGAGAATCGATTAGAGCAATTGTATTTTTGATCTGTTCATTAGTAGCATTATTGTTTCCCAAGGTTTCAAGAATTTCTTTTCTTTGATTTTTTGAGGCTTTTTCAAGAGCATAAACAACAATCAGTGTACGTTTTCCTTCTCGAATATCATTTCCTATTGGTTTTTTTAGAATTTTTTCGTCTGCAGTTAATGCTAAAATATCATCAATTATTTGAAATGCAATACCTGCGAATCGGCCGAAATCTCCAAGATGTTTGACTTGACGTTTATTTGCTCTTCCTATTAATCCACCGCATTTGGCAGATGCCTCAAAAAGTGCAGCAGTTTTTCCTTCAATCATCTTAAAATATTCAGTTTCAGAAATTATTTTTTTACTTTCAAACATCATGTCAAAAGCTTGGCCTTCACATAAAACAATAGTGGCTTCGCTAATTTCTTGTAATACTCTTAATATTTTCTTTGGAGCTACACGTTTAGTGTCAGTATTCTCAGATATTATCTCATAGACTTTAGCAAACAGAAGATCACCTGCTATTATAGCAAGAGGTATTCCCCATTTTTTGTGAACAGAAGGTACTCCACGTCTCTTTTCATCTTGATCCATTATGTCATCATGCAAGAGAGTGAAGGTATGCAATAACTCCAAAGCGGATGCTGTCGCAAGGGCATCTTCTTTGTTTCCGCCTACTAATTCACAGCTTTTTAAGACAAGAAATGGTCTCAGTCGTTTTCCTCCAGCATCTATTATATGACGAGCTGCTATGTACAATTCGTTTGGTTCATTTTCAATGTCCACAGCTTTTTCAATAAATTTGTTGACTTTTTCTGCAGACTCTGCTATCTGAGATGATAGTGAATTCAAGGTTTTCGCCTCGCATAAATTTCAGGTTGAAAACCTCTAACCTTTAGCCATTCTGCAGTTTTTCCTGTTATCACAACTGGAGTATTTTTTAATTGTTCAATTGAGTCTGCACCGACAAGGAACATTGTATTTCTCACTTCTTCAATCAGATATTGTATCGCCTTTTTAACATCTTCCGAAGATTTTGTGGCAGGATAAAGAAAGGGATATGTTGCACTAGCTAATTTTGCTCCTAATGCTATGGCTTTTACTATTTCGATTCCGTTTCGTATGCCTCCAGATGCTATTACTGGTAAATCAATTGAAGAAACTGTTTCTACAAGGCTTGCTGCTGTTGGTATTCCCCAATCCCAGAAGGTTAATCCAAGCCTTTGGCCGTAAATATCACTACGGGTTTTAGATCTGTAGTATTCTACTGCTGCCCAGCTTGTACCTCCTGCTCCTGCTATATCAATTCCTGTTACACCAGCTTCTTCAAGTAATGTTGCATCTCCTAACGAAATCCCTGATCCAGTTTCTTTTACAATAACTGGAACATCTAATTCTTTGGTGAGTTTTCGTATAGATTGAAGAAGGTTTGAGTAGTTTGTATCACCTTCTGGTTGGATAGCTTCCTGTAATGGATTTAAATGGATTGCCAAAGCGTTGGCTTTTACCATTTTTATAGCTTTTTTAACTTCTTTTACTCCATATTTACTTACTAATTGGGGACCTCCAATGTTTGCTAAAATAAAAGCTGTTGGAGCTTTTTCTCTAACTACACTAAATGAATATTCAACATTCGGATTATCAATTGCTATTCGTTGACTTCCAACACCCATCCCGATATGGAGTTCCTCAACTGCTTCAGCTAATGCAATGTTTATTTTTGTAGCTTTTTCAGTTCCACCAGTCATAGCTCCTACAAAAAAGGGTGCTGAAAAAGTGTAATCAAAAACTTTTGTTGTTATGTCAATTTTTTGGCGTTCAAGCTCTGGTAATGCTCTATGTATAAGTGAAACGTCTTCAAAACCTGTTGTTATTTTCGAGGCTTGAACCTTTTCTTTAAGGCAAATTTCTATATGGTCAGCTTTTCTTTCTTTAATATTATTCAATTTTTTCACCCTTTTTCGATAATAGTCCCCTGAACTTGTTCTCCTCTAAGTGCTTTATAGACAGTTTCAGAAACATTGGCATTAACGATAATTGTTTCAATTTCATGATCAATAGCTAATGTTACTTCATGCATTTTTCCAAACATGCCCCCTGTTACATCAGTAGCTTTAGATCCTTCAATATTGTGCTCTAAGCTTTTCAATTCTTCCAAAGTTATTCGATCTATCAGTTGTGCTGTAAGATCAGTTTTGGGATCAGCGGTATAGAGTCCATTTACATCCGAACCCATTATGATCCGTTTGGCACCTAATTTTATTGCCAACCAGGATACAATTTGATCTCCAGATAAGATACTAAAACCCTTTTTCTGGTCAGGGACAGCATCACCATAGAGAACTGGTATTATACCCATTTTTAGCATTCTAGTTAGTGGTTTTAGCTCCATTATTTTAATACGCCCATTATTTGTAAGCAAACAAGATGAAGGATTCACTTCTACAGCAGGAATATTACGACTTATCAAAGCTTCCATGACCCACCTGTTTAACAAAGTCATAGCTAAATGAGTGGCAGCAAAACCAAGAATTTGTGAGGAGTCAATATAACCGTTCGCTATTCCATATTGTTCTGCAACAGGATGTCCAAAAGAGCCTCCGCCATGAACTAAAATAAGTGGAGAAATCTTAGCTTGAGAAATTTCATCAGCCAACCGTCCAATTGCCTTCAAATTAGGAGTTAATGGCTTTTCCTTATCTGTTATAACTGAACCGCCCAGTTTGAGGATAGTTGGCTTATAGCTCATTTATTGCACCAATATTTTCTGTAAAATGTAATCAAACGAAAATTATTGTCACTTTATTGTGACGATTTCATTTTCTATTCTAACATTATCACCAGTTTTTATTTTTGAAATTTCGATTTGGTCAATGCATGGTATTTCAGAGATTATTGCACCTACAGCCACCACAGTTTCACAATCGCTGTTTATTATTCCAGCAGGAGCCAATTTTCCCTTCTTAAGTCTATAAAGTGTATAGGAACCAACTGTTGAGCCTTTACCAGTAGGGAAAACCAAGATTTTTCCTTGAATTCTTTTTCCTTGTAATTCATGTCCTTTTTCTATAATTTCGCTGGTTTCTGGGTCTACTCCACCATAGAACGAAATTGGCTGATTAGTGGTTAATGCCTCAGCTTCAATGGTACCTTTAAAGATTATTCGTCCTTTCATTTCCATTTTCCACTTACTCCAGCAGCTATACATTCTTCTAGGCTGCCCATTTTAGTTAACATCTGATTATGTCTTGAATAGTAACATCCTTTTGCTGATGTTGTAGCAATTGCATGAAATCTTCCTTTTAGAGGAGCAACTGCCATGCAAGTATCACATGCAAATTTTCCACCTGCACTTTCAATTGTTTTAGTGTAACCTCTTTTGTCAGCTAATTGTTTTGATGATCTTGAAGTTGCAACCCAAAATTCTGTTGTTGGATTTATTTTTTTATCTTTTAGTAATTCAGCTATTTGTGCTATTTCTTTAATTGATGCATGAGGACATCCAATACAAACAAAGTCAATTATTTCTGTTTCGTCATTTATTGCGTCATATGCTTCCTTAATGTCTTTATCATCAACTGTAAGTTTCTCTTTTGGCGGTTTGACTTTCTCTGAAGCTGGAGTGATATCAGATATGTAGAACAAAGGTTTTGAACCAAATGTTACTATCGAGGCGCAAAATGATTTTAATTCGTCTATACTTGCTTCTTTTATGCCTGTAATATATGGAATTTTATTTTGACAACTTTTTCCTATGCAATAGCCAAGGGCACCCCAATCTGAAAATTTAGACAAATTTGCGTTTACTTGAACATGAATGTCAGGTATTCTATTTTTATCTAAATGAAGACCATAATAGGGAGTCTTTCCAACAAAAGCTGCTGCGAGAGCTGAAGGACCTCCTTCTCGGTTTGTTTTGGCTCCGATAACAGAGTTCGCAAAAGTTACAGCAGAAGATTCAGACCATGCGATATGTTCTCCATATCTTGGTAGGTTGCCGATAAGGTATGGTGTACATGTACAAGAAACAATTATTCCCATTTTACTAAAGGCATCAATTACTAAGTTTTGTTTTCTCGCAAACTCTTCATCAATACCAAGTTTTCTCCAATTTTCTAGGTCCATTCCTGCAGGATTTAGAGTGGTTAAAACTTTTACTTTGCCATCTTTTGCTAGTTCATTTAGAAATTCTAAACCTGCATCTCCAAGGTTATGATAAGATACACCCGCAACTTGGACAGAACCAACTTCAATGAGTTTTTCGGCTCCATAAATATTTCCAAGTGCAACTAGTATTTCCATTGATTTTTTTACTGCATAACCTTCTTCGCCATCAAGAAGTTTTTCTTCATTTTTTGTCAGATACATTTAGGATCACAGGTACTTTTTTAGATCAATTTTTTGGTATCTTTCTTTATTAAATCCTTTACCAGTTCCCTTTGTTGGAATCGTTGCATCTAATCCCATTTTACAGGTTCTGGCTTTTTTGCCTTCAGTCAAATCTCCTGAAGGATCAAGAGAAGAACCGGGCTGATCTGGAATTATGACAGCAGCTTTATCAGCTTGAAATCTTGTTGCAATTGCCCATTCTACGTCATTACTGTCATAGATATCAATGTCATTATCTATTATGACGCAGTGTTTCAATGATTTGTGGCCTTCAAAAGCTGCTTTTATTGCTTTCTTTCCATCTTCGGGATTCTTTTTTGTTATTTGTATTACTGCATGTAGCCAACTGCAACCTCCTGGTGTTATGTAGACGTCATTGCATTTGCACATCTTGTTTACTTCGTTGTAGATTGTTGGTTCTTTTGGCATACCCATTAGGACTTTGTGCTCATTTCTTCCTGCAAGAATTGTCTGGTAAAGAGGATTTTTTCTATGAGTTATACATTTTATTTCTATTACTGGTTGCTGTCTAACTCTGTCAACAATCCCTGTTAGATCTAAAAATGGCCCTTCAGAGACTTTTTCTTTTGTTATTCGTCCTTCTAAAACGATTTCGCAATTCCTTGGAACTTCTACATCTATTGTTTTGCATTTTACTACTTCTGTTTTTTCTAGGACATTTGCCATTCCAAGTTCGTCAACTCCTTTCGGAAGTGATGTAGATGCAGCAAGAAGAACAGCGGTGGAATTGCCGATACATATTGCTATGTCAAGTTCTCCTCCAGCTTTTTTTAGGGCAGTATCTGTTCCTCGATCTTCTACTATTCGGGCTACAAATTTGTTTTTTCCAATGAGCATTAGTCTATGAAAGCATGTGTTTCTACCTAATTCAGGATCATTCACTATTGAAATTCCTGAAGGAATATATTTTCCACCATCTTTTTCAGTATACTTCATAATGGGTAATTTGTTTAGGTCAACATTTTTTTCTATGACTTCTTGACATTTTCCTTTATCAACACAATCTGGTGGTACAGGATTTTCTATAGCATTTGATAATTTAGGCAAAATCTTTTCTACATCAATATTCAAGGCTTTAGCAACTAATTTTTTGGTAGAAACTAGTCCTGCAATTACTGGAATGTTAGATTCTTTGATATTCTCAAAAAAACAGGGTTTCTCATTAAGGGCATCGATGATTCCTGCTAGTTCAAGGTCAGTTGAAACTTCTTTTTTTATTCTTGTTACTTGTCCTTCAGATTCAAGTTTTTCAATAAAACTTCTAAAAGTCAAAAATAATTCCTCATATTTTTTTGATACCGATTCTAGTTTTTAAAACTTCAAAACCATCTTTTTTAATGGCTGAAGCAACATTTTCTTGGAGATCAGTTCCAGGAGTTAAAGCAAGTATACAACCTCCTCCTCCGCCTCCAGTCATTTTTGCTCCAAATGATCCATTCTTTCTTGCCAACTTAACCAAGTAATCTAATTCTTTAGATGAAACTTCTATCTCTTGTAATAAAATATGATTTTCATTCATTAACGAGCCAACTTTTTTTAGGTCAAAATTTTCTAACGCTTTTCTTCCATTATAAACCAAATCTTCTGCTTTTTTGAAGATTTCATTATATTTTTTGGGATTCTGTTTTTTTCGTTCTCCTACGCCTGCAACCATTGCTTTAGTATTGGCAACTACTCCTGTGTTGGCAATCACGATTTCAATAGGATTCCGGATGCTTAGTTGTTCTATTTCGTTTGAACCAGCACCTAAATTCTTTTTGAACCAAATCAAGCCACCAAACGTTGCTGCAGTGTTGTCTATTCCTGATGGATTTCCAGCATAAGCTTTCTCAGCTTCATATGCAACACCATTTATTTTTTCATCACTTAAATCCAAATCATACT
>JARRMA010000025.1:0-12305 GCA_037386505.1 Candidatus Bathyarchaeota archaeon | reverse complement strand
CTAGAAACAGTTGGATTAGATAAAAACGAGACAATCCGATTAAGAAGTATAATTCAGGGTGCAAAGACCTACAAAGAACTCTATGCGGATTTTGTGAATTATCGAGCATTAGAACAAAAAGTGGAGAATCTGATAAAAGAACTTGATAGAGACAAAAAAGGAAGCAAGAACCTGGCGCAGTAAAAATTCAACAGAAAAACAATTTAAACTTGATTTTTTAGCTAAGGAAAGAAAGAATCTTCAAAAAAAGAAAGTTGAAAAACTCAAAAAAGATCCAACTAGTTTTTTTGAGAAAATATTAGGATTTAAGCCATTTGATTATCAAAAAAAGTTAATAGAGCTTTTTGAAAAAAATCAGTTCATCGCTGCTAGATGGTGCCGTCAATCTGGAAAAAGCTGGACAATAAGCGCATTGATTCTAAATTATGCATTAACACATAACGATTGCTACATTGCTGTTGTAGGTCCAAGTTGGCGACAAACCAAATTTAACATTAGACGAATCTCAAACTTTTTACGAAAACTTCCAAATCAAGGAGATGCTATTTCTCAAAGAACTAAAATTAACTTTAAAAACGGATCTGTTATTGAGGCTTTTCCAAATAATCCGGATACAATTAGGGGACCAACATTAAATTTAGTTTGGTGGGACGAAACAAACTTTACAGCAAACGATGAAAACCTGTATGACAGTATACTGTTTACTTTAGGAACAACAGACGGAAAACTAGTATGTACAAGTACTCCTTGGAATACTGATAGCTTGTTTTGGAAAATATGTAACCATAAAGATTTTTCAGATTTTGCAAGGCATCATGTATCGTGGGAGCAAGCACAGGAACCTAACGGACCATTACGAAAAGGAATTCTAGAGAAAATTAAACGCCAATTTGGAGAAGACCAAATGAGATGGCGCCGAGAGATGGAGGCTGAATGGATAGAAGACGAGGACACTTGGCTTCCACAATCGCTTATTGCTCAATGTATTGGAACAGAAAAGAACTGTGGAACCGATTTACAGCCTTGGGATACAACAAAAGGATACAGTGGAGACTTATTTGCTGGATTAGATCTTGCCCAGACTAGAGATTACTGTGTTTTAGCTGTTTCTGAGCGGGCTAATGACAGGTTGTTTTTGCGCCATTTGAAGCTGTTTAATCAACCAACAAAGTATGCAACTGTAATTGGTTATCTTAAGGCTCTTCAGGATAGGTGGGAAGGTTTTCAGAAAATAAGAGTAGACAACACCCGAGAAGGACCATCTATAATATCGGATATGGAGGAAGCAGGAATAAACAATGTCGAAGGAGTTACATTTAACACATCAAGAAAAAGTGAGATGGCAAGCTTACTAAAAGAAAGGATGATGACTCAAAGATTCTTTTATCCATATTTAACCTGGGAAAAACCATACCGTGGAGACATCTGCAGCGAAATGAATGTAGAAAGATTTGAACTACGAAGAGACGGAGCAATCTGTTTTAGTCATCCAAGTGGAACTCATGATGACGTTTGGTGGGCAATAGCTCTAAGTGTATATGCCACAATTGAAATGAAAAAACAGGAACTAGAAACCTTCGCCTTTGGTTAACGCACGGTATTTTTATATATTAATTAAAATTTAGATGGATGGGGTTCGTTTTGGAAAAAAAGGGGCTCTTAATAGTAATTATCGGTGTTTTAGCGATTAATATCGCGTTATTTGCAGTTACTGCTCCTATATTATTGAATCTGCTTTTTAGACCAGAAATAAGTCCAATGATGCCACCGCAAACAACTAAAATTAATAGCATTAATTGGGACGAAAATACAAATCAAATCAGAGTAATCGCGGAATACACAGGAAACAAAACAGTGACTCTAAAAGAAGTCTATGTAAACGAAATATTGGACAACAATGCGATAATAGCTAATAGAGTATTGGCTCAAAATCAAAAAACAGAAATCATCTTATCTGAAACCTATGTCACCAAACCTAATAAAATAGCAATAAGAATAGCTACATCAAATGGAATCGCCGACTTTTACGAAACAAAAATCTTCTATGAAATAGCAATAAAACAAATAGACTGGAATGAAAAAACAGGTAAAATTGGAATTGTCGTAAGAAACAACGGCGACGAACCAGTTACACTTACAGAGATTAATGTCAACGGGATTCCAGATGCTTTTGTATTACCCAGCCCAAAAATATTGGAAACTAAACAAGAAATAGAAATGACTTTGTCTGAAACTTTTACAGACACACATACACCTATTGAGATTAGAGTATTAACTTTGGAGGGAGTGTCTGCAGAACGTTCAGACCCCATATGAGGCATTGAAGGTCCAGGGAATGGAGAAATAAGTCAGGTCTATGTTAACGGAACAATAGATTCATCAGCAACAATAGAAAACAGCGGAAACAATTTTTGGACAATAAAATTATCAAAATCTTATATGACCAATCCCCAACAATTGACACTTAAAATTGTAACTTCAGAAGGCGCATATAGCGAATTAACAATGCAACCAAACGAATATAGTAATTAATTCTTTATCAATGAAAGTCGATAAATGACCTGGCTCTTTTTAGTGCTACAAAAAAATTCCATTAACAAAAAAACAACTAATGAATGAACTGAACTGAAATTTTATACCAAGAAAACAGAATACTCTGATGCTTGGATTGGTTTTATTATGGAAGCGTTGTTTTGGTTAGCAGCATTTTTTTCAGAAGTAATAGGAACAATGGCAGGATTTGGCTCTTCAACAATTTTTTTACCAGTTGCATTATTCTTTTTTGATTTCAAAACAGCACTAATCCTGGTTGCATTCTTTCATATGTCTGGAAACATTGGTCGAATAACCTTTTTCCGTCACGGCTTTAACAGACGTTTACTACTAACTTTTGGAGTTCCAAGTATAATCTTAACAATTTTAGGCTCATTATTAATCAATTACATTTCATCAGAAATTCTGAAGGGTGTTCTTGGAGTATTTCTTATCGTTTTCTCTTTAACATCATTACTTAAACCAGGATTTTCTTTTCCTTCAAGCACAAAAAACAGTGTAATAGGTGGAAGCATATCTGGATTCTTTGCTGGATTAATAGGAACTGGCGGAGCCCTAAGAAGCGCTTTCTTAACATCATTTAACTTAAAAAAATCAGTTTATATCGCAACTGCAGCAGCAATAGCATTGGCGGTAGATGTAACAAGGATTCCCATCTATTTTGGAAGCGGATTTCTTGAACAACAATTCTACTACTATATCCCATTGCTCTTCTTTTTAGCAATCTCTGGCTCTTTTGCAGGCAACAGAATCGTAACCAAAATTCCACAACCAACATTTAGAAAAATAGTTCAATTAGCAATTATTCTGGTAAGTATAAAATTTGTATACGATGCAATAACATATCTAATCCTTTCTTAGAATCAGGAGCCATAATTATCATAAATTTTTGTTAGGGGTTCGATATTCACAGTTTATTTTACAGAAATCTATGGACTTAAAGCCCTTATATTCCCTACAAAATATTCTTGTTCGAAACGTATTTGTAAACGAATTATAAATTCTACACTTATTAGCAAAGATACAAAAATTGGTTCTTGTTTGATTAACTATTTCACCGAGAGCTAATGTCAAGTAGCACCAATCACATCTGAGGATAAAACGATTCTCTGATAACGCAATGAGTCTTTTTCCACACATAGGACAAGGAATTATGGATTCCTTTGAGGCTTTATTCTCCAACCGCAACCCACTCATAGCTACATTTTAACGGTAGAAGCTATCAGCCCTCAAAAAAGGGCGGTTAGAGGCGAGCTTCATCACCTTCATACATTGAAAATTAAGTAATACAAATAATATTTTCGATTCAATATTCAATAAACCAGTTAATATTTACATTATCTATTGAATTTCAACAATATCATAATCTCTTCTGAATTGTGAGTTCATGAATTTTTATGGAAACATACAGAAATATAATAGTGAATACAACAAGAACCAAAATGTCTACTCCAATAGGATAATAGCTATTGCCTCGAATTGAAAATTTTGCTAAATCTGTAAAATAGGTTACAGGTGAAATAGATGAAATCGTTTTTCCCCAAACAGGTAACTCTTCAATTGGAATAAAAATGCCGCTTATAAAAATTAAAGGGAACTTAATCATAGAAGAAAGCATCATTATCGTAGAAGGATTATCTGTAGGATACGTAGAAAGCAGTATGCTAAATGAAGCAAAACAAAAAGTTGCAAGAACAACCCCAAAAACAAGAATTAGAGGATAAACAATCTCAACTCCAAGTAACAAACTAGCAACAACAGGAATAACAGAGACAAGAATACCAAAGAGAAATGATGAAATTACATCTCCCAGTAAAATCATTCTAAGAGAAATAGGTGACGATATTAACCGTTCAAGAGTTTTAGCTCTGGCTTCCCAAGGAACAATAGCAGGCCCAGCAGAAGTCGCAGTAAAAAATGCAGTCATCCCAAGCAATCCAGGTATTAAAGTCTCAATAGGCATATCTCGCCCAATATAAAAAGAGAGAAAAAGAAAAAAAGGCATAAGAAGCCCAAAAATAATAACTGGACCCTTAGAATAATAGATACGAACATTTTTCTCAACAATAAAAAACGACCTTTTAAACTGATCCCAACTAACATTATATCCCAAAAACTTTCACCATTCTACTTTTCTTTTACAAGCTATCTAAACTCGGAGCAAGCGTGCTAATGTAATCTAGATTTAGCTTTTTTGACCTGGCATAATCAACAACTGAATCTATTGCTATGCTAGTCTCATCAACACACAACCTGAATTTATCACCCATTTTATTCGCTCCATTAACACTTGGAAGCTTCAACAAATCTTCACCATTAACTGGCTTATCAAAACTAATCTCAATTGTATGCAATCCACAGCTTTGCTGCCTAACTTTTTCTGGACTATCAATTTCTGCAATTTTGCCATGATTAATTATAGCTATTCTATCACAAAGCTGGTTTGCCTCTTCCATATTATGTGTAGTCAAAAATACGGTTGTACCCTTGGAATTGAATTCCCTTATTATGCCTTTAATTAACCGCTGACTCTCTACATCTAATCCAGAAGTCGGCTCATCTAAAAATAATATTTTAGGTTCACTGATTAATGCCATACAAAGGAGAAGCTTCTGTTTCATCCCCTTTGAAAAACCTTTTACAAGCTGATCTTTTCTAGTATACAAATCAAATTTTTTTAAAAGACTAGTTGCTCTTTCTATTCTTGTAGGTTTGTTAACTCCGTATAGTCCTCCGACCAACATTAGATTATTCCACGACGAAAGATCAACATAAGCATTTGACATCTCAGGAACAATCCCCATCATCTGCCTAGTCTTCAATCCTTGCTTTACAACATCATAACCGAATATTGACGCAAAACCTTTGTCTGGTTTAATTACACCAGTAAGCATTCTAATAGTAGTCGTTTTACCTGCTCCATTAGGACCAAGAAAACCAAAAAGCTCTCCATTCTTTACATCAAAACTGATATTATCAACAGCAACTAAACCATTGAAATGTTTTGTTAAATTACTAACTTTAACAGCATATCCATCATTCATTGTTGGACGCCTCTGGCAGATCGGTTAAGAGATTAATCTTGATTTCATGTGTTTTTAGTTTCCATACTTTTTCTGGAGCACCACCGCCAACTTCTCGATACTCTGCTAGCTCGATGACACCTGCTTTTTCCATTTCAGAGAGATGATAATAAAGTCCTGATTTGGATATGTCTTCTCCGATCTTTTGCAAACCTTCAAAGATCTCATTGGTGCTTTTCATTTCATCTCCAATTAAGCGGATTATTATCCATCTCGTTGGACAATGAAGCACTCTGAAGTATCGCTGAAACTTACTGCTGTTCTTTTTACAACATTCTTTGCGCCTGTTACCACACACAAAACGTCACCACTTATTATCAAATCTACTGTAATATTATAGTAGAATTTATACATTCTTGTAGTCATTTCCAAAATAAACACCATTACAAATAAAATTAAGAGCAATTTTTTCTGCTTAAGTAGAATTAGTTTGAAACAAATATAATTAAACAGATAATAGACATAGAAAAACCCAAATCAAAAAAATCTCCAGCTAATCTGAAATCAAACAAAATCTATCTTTTAATATAAACCACAACTACAGCAACAACTAATGCGACTACTGCAACGACAATAAGAAATATTGTAAAAGGAGACAAAGGAGCAGATTCAGCAGATATATTTTCCTGGTTGGAAGTGCCAATAGCATAAACAATATGATCATATGAACCAAAATAGATTGAACCATTTGAGACAGCAGGGGAAGAAACCACTTTATCTAGAGTAGTATAACTCCAAATCAATGTACCATCAGAAGCATTTACGGCATACATTTTTTTATCATACGAACCAACGTAGACTACTCCATCAGCTACTGCCGGAGAAGAAGCAACTTCACCACCTGTCAAATATTTCCAAATTAGATTTCCTGTTGAAGCATCTAACGCATAGAGATTATAGTCGTTTGAGCCAACGTAAACTATCCCATCTGCAACAGCCGGAGAAGACCCCACAGGACCAGCAGTACTAAAGTTCCATACCTGATTTCCTGTAGATATATCTAAAGCGTAAAGATTACCATCATAAGAACCAATGTAAACCATGTTTCCCACCACTGAAGGGGAAGAAATCACTACATCCCCAGTCTCGTATCTCCAAACCAGAGAACCATCAGAAATGTTTAGTGCATAAAGATTATAATCATTTGAACCCACGAAAACTAAGCTATCAGAGACAGCTGGAGAAGACAAATGAATGAAACTATCAGTTGAATAATCCCATATTAGCTCACCTGTTGTGGCGTTCAATGCATAGAGTTTTTGATCTTCTGAGCTGATGAAAACCACACCATCAACAACTACAGGCGAAGAAACAACAGCAAACCCTGTTGTATAATTCCATATTTGCATGCCATTAGAAGCATTAATCGCATAAACATTGTAATCATATGAACCAACATAAACAACATCATTAACAACTGCAGGTGAAGACAATAATACTATGTCACCTGTTTTGTAGCTCCAAATAACTGAACTCGAGAACTCATCAAATGGAACAGCACCAACTGCAGCACTTAGAGCATAGACATTACCGTCAAAAGAACCAATGTAAACTTTTCCATCTACAACAGCAGGAGAAGAATCAACTTTACCCCCTGTAATATATTCCCATAATAAAGTGCCAGTATATGCATTTAATGCATATAATCGTCCATCCCAACCGCCCACGTAAATCCTGCCCTCTGAAACTGCAGGCATAGAAATCACCATTTCTCCGGTTTTATAGCTCCAAATGTATTCACCAGTCGTAGCGTTAATTGCATAAATGTTATAGTCATTTGAGCCAACGTAAACTATCCCATCTGCAACAGCTGGAGAAGATGCTACTATATTTCCTGTAGTGTAATTCCAAATTAATTCCCCAGTATCGGCATGTAGGGCATAGATTTTTCCATCAGTTGAACCAACGTAAACTTGATCTTTATCTATAGCTGGTCCAGAAAAAATTGGTCCATCTGTCTCGAAATTCCATATAAAATCTCCTGTGGAAGCATTAAGAGCATATACGTTGAAGTCATCTGAACCGATGTAAAGTATACCATCTGAAACAACAGGCGTAGAAACTACATCATCACCGGTTGTGTGACTCCATGCAAGTTTACCCGTTGTTATATTCAAAGCATGTATTTTGTTATCCAACGAACCCACATAGACTAATTCAGAGGAAACAATCGGCGAAGACAGCATTATCATGTCTCCTGTTCCATAACTCCATAAGAGATCACCTGTTGTAGCGTTTAAGGCGTAAACTTTGGAATCTTCTGATGCCGCAAATATTACTCCCTCATGGATATAGATTGCAGAATCAACAAAGTAACCCGTTTTGAAACTCCACACTTTTGCCCCAGTGGAAGCATTTAATGCATATACATTATAGTCTTCTGAACCCACATAGACAATGCCTTCTGAAACTGCAACAGTAGATAAAACATTAGCTCCTGTTGTAAAACTCCAAATTAGATCACCTGAAATTGCATTTAAGGCATAAACTTTGTCATCTAACGAACCAAAATAAACCACACCATCTGAAACAACCGGAGAATCTACAGGACCACCGGTGTTAAACTTCCATAATGTCTGATTTGTCTTAGGTGCTTTAGACTCTGAGTAACCAGTATTTGCTTTATCGTGATGGAACATAGGCCAATCATCTACTGATTCCTTAGAAGCATTAAACGAAAAGATAATGACAAATATTGAAACAAGAAGAAGAATCACAAATACTAAAGCAATTAATTTTTTGTTCATTCTAATCATTTTCTTCGGATTCTAGAAGCAACATGTCTCTAAATCTAATTTTTAGTTAAAGAATTTTGTTTCTTACCTGCATTCAATCTAAGATTCTAAGGTCGTTTTTTTCAAAACACCTTTTTCTTTATAATGTATTACCCAGTAAGGTTTCCAGGCTAAAGCTACTAAATTGATTTTAACATCAGTCCTTTTGGGTTTAAGCTCTTTTTCACCCAAATCTTTTGATACATTCTCATATTTTTCAACAATCTTATCTACAACTTTCTTTAGCTCTGCTTCTAATTCAGAAATATCCTTTTGAAGCCTAGCAATGTCTTCTTTTGTTTCATCTACCTTTCTTTTTGCCTTAGAGGTCATACGACGTCTTCTGGCAATAGTAGTAGCTCTTGATGTTCGTCTACTTCCCATAAAAATGCTTAAAACCGATTCTCCTGCTCCCACAAGTTCTTCACGTTTTCTGGCTTTGTAATCTTCTTCGTTATCAATCAAATTAAACTCTAACTTACTAAGTTTATCACCAAGTTTATCCAACTTCTTAGCATATTTTTCTTTTATTTTGTCAACTTCAGCATCCCTTACTTCTCGGGACTCTTGTAATAGACGAATCTTAAAATCTCTATCTGATTCATCAGGTTTTTGAATAACTTCAAGATCATCACTCATCTTAAGCTTAAGAACACTATTATAGTAAAGAAAATCATTTAATTTTTTGTTTAGTTTCTTGAAATCATCTGGACTATTCACAACATCTGGAATTAAATCAAAAAAAGCATCTCTATCAGAAACCTGATCTTTAGCGTTCAACAAATCATTGATACCTACTGAAGACTGCTGGGCAAGTTTCCAATCAATAAAAGAAGTTTTTTCCAAATCTTCAATGATCAAACTTCTTTCAATTTGTTTATCAATAGATTGTTTGCGATCAAAAAAACGGATATTTCCACTTCCAAAAATTGTAGGTTTGAAACAAAGCTGAATTTTTTCAACAAAAACGTAAGGACCAAATTTCTTGGTTAAAGACTGTTTTATCTCAGTTTCACTACTTCGTAAAGGAAGAAAAAGTTGTGGAATGCTTGGAGAAATGGTAGGAGGAATTTGTGAAAGACCTTCTATTTCTTTAACTTCAGAAGCCTTAACATTCATCGATGACTTCAAAGTCGGAAGTTTAATATCGGCTTTCAGCTTTTTTCGATTATCCATTAACTGTCTTACTTGAGGTCTAGTTAAAGGACCTCTAAGATAACTCATAACCCAACGAGTGTAAAACACTACTGGTTCATTTTCATGCACATTATGATACAAAAAAACTCTACTAGAAAGACCGCTTATCAAATCGCTGTAATCACTAGTATTCACTCCGGTATTAGAAGCAACTCCTCGTAATCCCTCGAGGACTCTTTTTTTATCCCTTTCTGTTTGAAGTTTACCAATAAACCAAGTACCAATATTAGTTAATCCTTTATAATCAATGTCCACAGGATTTTGAGTAACTAAAACACATCCCAACCCAAAGGCTCTCGCCTGCTTCAAAAGAGTAATTAATGGCCTTTTAGACGGAGGCTCCGCAACCGGCGGCATAAAACCAAAAACTTCATCAAAATACAGTAAAGCCCGCAAACTAGTTGTACCAGTCTGACTCCTTACCCAAATCAATACTTTCTCTAAAAGTAAGGTAACAAAAAGCATCCTTTCCCTTTCAGAAAGATGAGCAAGATAAAAAATGCAATGCCTTGGTTTTCCATGTTCATTATAAAGTAAGCCATCAATATCTAGAGATTCCCCTTTAAGCCAGCTTTGAAAGTTGGGTGAAGCAATCAGACTATTAAATGCCATTGCCAACCCAAAACGTTCCTTTTCAGGATAAAAAGTATCCACATCAAAAACTCCAAGTTTTCGAACATGAGGCTTTTGAATAGAAGAAATCAACTTGGCTAAATCTAAATCTTGCTTCTTTTTCCAAAAATATTCAAAAATTGTAGCTAATAAAATTGCTTCACGACTTCTAACTGGATCAACGTCTACTCCCGCAAGTTCTAGTAAGGCTGAAACTGTCCCAGTTATTTGTTCCCTAATTATCTCAGAGTTCTCCTCAAAACTTAGTTTAGGAGCAGCAAGGCTACTAAGTAGACTAATTGGAATACCTGCTTCAGAGCCAGGAGTAAAAATTGCAAAATCAGCAGAATCTTGCAAAGCTTTCATCCTAGTAGAATCTATTCCCCATTCACTCAGTCCTTTACGCCAAAGATCAGCAGTAATTTGAGCATATTCATCTATGGTCTTTCCTTTCCGTCTTGCATCGTCAGGATTAATCCACGGTTTGAAGTCGTGGGGTTGAAGATTTGGAAATTGCAACATCAAATTTGTAATATCTCCCTTAGGGTCAATAATTATAGCAGGAACTTTGTCTAGAGCCGCTTCCTCTAAAAGACCAACACACAAACCAGTTTTTCCACTTCCTGTCATTCCAAAACAGACTGCATGAGTAGTCAAATCTCTTGCATCATAATTAACTAAATTTTCAGTAATCTGACTTTTATTGAGGTCATACTGTGCCCCCAAATAAAAAGAACCTAACTTTTCAGGTGGAGCCTTCAATACCATTCTTCTCCTAAATAAATTCTCAATAATACTTCAGATTATTTGATTATATCTTTTAAGGAACTTTTAAGAAAAAATAATCCGAGCACGAAAAGATTACAAATAGAATATGGAAAAAGTAGAAAAATATTTTTAAGATTACTTAGTGGGGTATATGGGAAGTGCAGGACAGGGAAAATGTATAACCCTCCATTTCGTTACCGAAAATGGGCACTTCCCAATAATCAACTCTCTTTCATTTGAGTCTAATAATTAATGAATCAATTTAAAATTTAAAAAGATGTGATCGCAATAATACACTCACACTAACCAAAAACAAAATTTTTGAAAAAATCTAAGAAAGAAAAATAAAGATTTACTAAAAATCTAACAAAAGAGTGGTTAATTCAGAACAGTTAACTTTAGAAGAACGATTCAAAGAAATTTGAAGTTAGTATAGAAACGGATTTGGGAGAATTATATTATATATGATTTGCATTATTTGGGAGTGGAGAGTTTTATGTCTGATCTTTCCCAATCTGAGTTAGCGGTTATCGAATCTAAATTAAAAGGAAAAACTCTTCAAATCTATTGGTATTTGCTTAGAGATCCAAATACTAGCGTTGGAGTTCGTGAAGTTCAAAGATCTCTGAAATTCTCTAGTCCAAGTGTAGCTGCTCATCATTTAGATAAATTATTATCACTTGGTTTAGTCAAGAAAACAATAAGAGGAGAATATCTTCTAAATAAAGAAATTAAAGTTGGTTTATTGAAATTCTTTAGTAGAATGGGAAGATTCCTTGTTCCTAGGCACTTATTTTATGCTGTTTGGATATCGACAATGTTTGTTATTTATTTAGTAGTTTACAATTTTATATTATACCAACCTACAGGTTCAGTTCACAATATTGCGGCTATTCTATTTGGAGCGATTTCTATCATAATTTTGTGGTTTGAAACAATAAAACTTTGGAAAGAGAAGCCTTTCTGAGGTGTTCTAAACTCTGGACTTAAATGTATCTCAAACTCTGATAAAAGGTAGGAGAAAATAGTGAATAAATACATAGGTTATAGTTTATTGGCCATCTTACTGGGTATACTCACTATAACTGTTCCCATTGCATTGTTCAATATAGAAGATAATGAGAACACCATCTATGACAGAAGTGACGGTAATGAACTTCCTCCCGAAGGAATAGATAGTTCATTTGAACCAGCAATAACTGAAAAGGACTTGGTTGTTTCTCCGATTTCAGGTCTAATTTCAATCGGAATACTCGTAGTTCCAAGTTTGCTTATCGCAATTGGAGTTTTTGCCCTAAGCCGAAAAAAATTAGTTAAT
>JARRMA010000024.1:0-9301 GCA_037386505.1 Candidatus Bathyarchaeota archaeon | reverse complement strand
TTTTTTTGGGACGTCTAACCTGGGTTAAAGGTGTCAGAAATTTAATTCAGGCAATGCCTTCCATCTTAAATGAATATCCAAAAACAAAACTAGTGATACTTGGTAAAGGGGAAGAGCAAAAAGATATTGATGAAACAGCAAAAAGGCTTGGAATAAAAAATAATGTAATTTGTCGTTTCGATTTTATACCTGAAGAAGAAAGAATTCTTCATTATGCTGCTTCAGATGTATGTGTTTTTCCTTCAGTCTATGAACCGTTTGGAATTGTGAGTCTCGAAGCTATGGCAATGGAAAAACCTATAGTTGTGGGAGCTCGTGGGGTTGTTGGTTTTCGAGAACAAGTAATAAACGCTGGTCCTGAGCAAAATGGTATTCATATCAATGGAGATAATGCAGCAGATATTGCTTGGGGTGTAAAAGAAGTGTTAAAAAATTCCGAAAAGGCAAAATTGTGGGGTAAAAATGGTCGTAAACGAGTTTTGAAATACTTCACTTGGGAGCAAGTTGCTGAACAAACACTACAGATTTATCGATCTCTTCCATTCAAAGACAGTAAATAAATAGTATTTCATATAGCACTTCAAATCAGTATAGAAAATTTGGAGATTTATCTAACTATCAATACCGAACTTCTAGCATGTATACTTATATCGTCACTAACGCTACCAAGCATGTATCTTCTTACACTGCTTAATCCTCTGCTTCCTACTACAATGATGTCTACATTTGCTTTTTTTGCAACTTTTATTACGATTTCTGCTGGACTACCATATTCAAGTATCTTATCAAACGATAATCCTTTGATCTTTGTCTCAGCGTCTTTTAAAATGCATTCTCCCACAGTTCCAAGGCAATCTACTACTTGAGGTCCACCTATTCGAACAAGCTTATCTTCTTCAACATGAACCAAAGCCAAATTAGCATTAAAATTTCGAGCAAATTCAGCTGAATATTCTAATGCCTTATTAGACGGTTCAGATCCATCAACAGCTGAAAGTATCTTTGTTACTTTTGGTTTCTTTTTTACAATGAGAACTGAACATTCAGAATGCCTCGCAACTTTCTCTGTAATGCTTCCCAGAGAATAACGTTCAGATTGATGTTCTGCACGATTTCCAATAACAACTAAGTCAAATTTTTCTTCTTTAACTAATTCGAGAATATATTCAGCTGGGTCTTCAAAAGTAACTAATCTGGCATCAACATCAATTTTATGTAAAATTGAGTGAGGTAACTGATACTGTGCTTTTAGTTCAGGATGCATAAATTCATGTGAAGCAACATGAACTACAGTTACTTTTGATTTAAATTTCTTAGCGATTGAAGAAGCAAACATTTTTGCATGAAGACACGAATGAGAACCATCCACTGGAACTAGGATTTTTTTAAAAATTTGCTTATCAATCATCTCAGTCACGAATTAAATTAACTTCTATTGGATATTTTAAGTTTCTCAAAAATTTACGGTTACTCTGAGGTCACATTTAACGTGTCACTAATTATAGTCCCTAAATCGCTTCTAGTTAGTAACCCAACAATTTTTTTGTTATTAGTTGAATCAACAACTGCAATACGATCCATTTTATGAATTCTCATCTTATTAAACGCGACCAAGACAAGATCTTCGGGAAAAATTAAGATGGGGTTTTCTTGGACAATATCTCGAATTAGAACCTCGTTTCGTTTTTCTTTTTCAACTTTAATTAAATCATCTAGACCTACCAGACCGATGAAATCACCTTTCTCATTAACAACAGGATACCCAGTATGATGATGTTTTGCCATTTCATCTAATAGTTGATTTATGGTGAAATTAGGAGATACTGTATTGAGTTGTTTAGACATAACATCTTTAACTTGAAATTGTGAAAGAACTGCAATTTCCTTTAATGGACGAACAGGTACAGGTACGTAAGCTTCTTTCATATCAGAAATTTCTTTTAAGGCACTTCTTCTTTTTTGTACAGCCGCCTGAAGTACATGCGAAAAAGCATCTGGTTCAAGTTCTATTACTCCTGTGTTTATTACTCCCGCCTCAACTGCTGAATAAAAGAAATCTTCTCCTTCTTTTGTTCTTATGATGACGGTAGACCATTCTTTAAGTGGATATGCACTCCCTATTGAGATGTCAGCTAGTTCCGATGTAAAATCGGTGCAAGTCTCACAACTAGTCAAAATGTGGGGCTTGACTTCAGATAATGGAACTGATATTTTACCATTTTCTGTTTGGACAATTAACTCCTTCAAGATGTCGAGCCGTTTTATCTCTTTTGGATTTATATTATATTTTTTTGAAAGGAAACTTAACAAGTGACTAAAAGAGAGTGTCCAGAAACAGAAAAGACCTATTATCACTTTCAAGTTTCCAGTAATTTTGTGTTCCCAAGCCTCGAGTTTTCGAAGCGCTTGTACATGACATGGGACACCTACGAATGCAATATTACCTTTTCCGTACTCATAAACCGCACTTCCGTAAGCTCTAGCTACTGATGATGGAAAAAATTTACTTCCTACTGCTGAAAAAACATCATCAGGGACTTCACCAACTAGAGCTTTAGGTTTTATAGGAACATCAGTTTCTGCTTGGGAAACTATTGCGCTATCTATTATTCCTTTTTCAATAGCATTCGTTAAAAGAGTTGTAACCACGCCACCACCATGACCTAGCTTTCTAAGTTCTGGATCTGCTGCTTGAGCGAGTAATATCCGTCTATAATATCCTAATCCTTCTCTCTTTATCGGTGAATCTGAAACAAATTTTAGACTTTCATCAAGCAGATTTTCAGAATGTGGGCAAATATTGTAACATATAGGACAAGATTCTATATCTTTTGAGCAATCAAAATGTTCAATCCTATCTTCTTTTATTGTTATTGCATGAACGGGGCATGCTGCTTCACAAGCTCCACAGAAAGTGCAAAATCCAGAGTTTATTATTTTAAATTCTAAGTCGTCATATGCGATATGTTTGTCTTTTTTTGTTACCAAAGAATTCCCTTCTATTATTGTATTATTCTCTTCAGTTAAATTTTTGGATTACACAGGTAAATACGGAGTAATTGAAGATAACAAGTTTAGAACTAAATCTGGATATAAACCAAGAATGATAATGATTATAACCAAACAATATATTGGAATCAGCAATTTTATTGGTTCCTTGTACTCTTTATCTATGTTCGGAGTTTTGGCGTAAAAGTAATGTATTACCCTTAGCAGGTAAGCAGATTGAAGCACTGAATTCAGAACACCAACTACTGCTAACCATGCAACGGTTGATTGCAAAACTGAAGTGAACACCATATATTTTGCAATGAATCCTGCAAATAATGGTACCCCAGAAAATGAGAGTGCTGCACACACAAAAGCAAAACTTGTCAATGGCATTTTTCGTCCTAAACCCGCCATATCCTCTAAAGTTTCTAATCCCTTTCTTTTGAATACTCCAATAACCATAAATGCAAGAGCGGTTTCCATAGCTGCAACAAAGAAGAAAAATAAGTTTCCTGTTAATCCAATAGATGTGATACTTGTTATAGCTATTAGATTGTATCCGATGTCAGCAATACAAACGTATGACACCATTCTTTTAACATTTTGTTGGGCTAGTGCAAAAAGATTACCAACTATCATCGTAAATGCAGAAAATACTGCTACTGTAAATCTCCAATCTACAATTTCTGTAGGTGTTAGAATGAATAATAAAACTCTTAGGAGCACATAGTAGCTACCTTGATCTACAATAGCTGATAAGAAAGCTGATCCAGAATCTGGTGCTGCAGTATAAGCATCGGGTAACCACATATGAAATGGAACAATAGCTGTTTCGATAGCATAACCTGCTATGATAAAAGCGAATGCTACCAATAGAAGCTGTGGGCTACTCGTGGTTAACAGGACTTCTTTTACAGTCCAGAAGTTTAGTGAACCTGTAAGACTGTATAGTAGTGATAGTCCAAAAATTGTAAAACCAGAAGCTATGATAACCATTATTAGATATTTTAATGCAGATTCTAATGATTCACGAGTTTTCCTATATGCTACAATGAAGCAAGCACCTGCAGCGGTTGATTCCCAGAAAATAAAAAGAGTAAGTAAATCTCCTGAGAAAGTAGCTGCTATGACAGTACCTGTTACTATGAGCAGCAATGCATAATATCTTTCGGATAGACTCTCTTTTGAATTTACATGAAGGACACTATAAAAGGAAGTAATTATTCCAACAACTAAGTATGCACTAACCATATATACTGATACTGTATCCACTAGAAATGTTGTTGATATTGGAGCTAAAATTGTGTCTACAGAAGAAATTTGAAGAACCGGTTGTGATTGCGCAAAATATTCTGATGCTATTCTATAAACACCTATAGCTGCGATAGAGAAAGAAAGAAGTATCCATACTATCATGAAATTTTGTGGATCTTTTTTTGCTCTTTTAACAAGGCGCACAAGTGGAATTGTAAGTAAGGAGCAAACCGTGAAGACTATTGTTGGTAGTAGAATGTCGATTATATTCATAAATTATACGCACCTAATCATAAAGATGTTACAGCATGAATCAAGTCTATGAAAATTCCAGGATAAATACCAAGTATAACAACAAACACTGCTAAAGCAATCATTGCAATAATCATGTAAATATGTGGATCCTTAATGTCTTCTCTAGGTTCTTTTGGTGCTTCTAAGAAAACTTTCCAGAAGTATCTTAGAACATAAGCAAGACTAAACACAGTTGCGATAAGCATTAAAATAGTGGGTAAATAAAATGATCCGTCTGCACCTGATGCGGTAACTGCTCCAACAAAAATATGAAACTCACTTATGAAACAAGCAAAAGGGGGAATGCCGCCTATGCTAAAAGCTGCAATAGCAGAAGCGATCGCAGTAAGAGGCATCTTTGATGCTAAACCACCCATATCCTTGATATTTCTCATACCTGTTTGATGCATTACTGCACCAGCAGTCAAGAAGAGAAGTCCTTTGCTTGCTGCATGGTTAACTAGATGGAGTACTCCTCCAGTGATTCCCTCTGGATTTGGATAGAGAGATAAGGCAAACAGAACGTATCCCATGTGACTTATACTAGAATAAGCAATTATTCGTTTAATGTCTGTTTCTGCTAGCGCTAAGAGAGATCCATAAAATGCTGATAATACTCCAAAAAAGCTTAGTACTAGCAAGAAGTCATTGCTAGTTGGTGCCATAGCAGAATAAACTGTTCCAAGAGCTATTCTTAAAACTGCATATCCTCCTGCGCCAATTATTACTCCACTCAGAAGAGCAGACATAGGTGCAGGTGCTTCACCGTGAGCATCTGGAAGCCACATGTGAAGAGGAACAATGGCCATCTTTACAGCAAAACCTGCAGTGAATGAAATCAATATCCAATTCAGAATACTTGGGTCAATATTTACTAAAAGTGCTTGTGCTTCAAAAATGTCAAGAGTGCCTGTGAGCATGTATATCGCACCAATACCCAAGAGAACAAAAATTGCACCTGCATGCGTGAAGATGAAGAATTTAAAAGCAGTTTTGAAAGAATCTTTGTATCCCCATCCACCTATTATGAAGTATGTTGGAACAAGCATAAGTTCCCAACAAAAGTAAAAAAGCAATAGATTAGAAGTTATGAAAACTCCAACCAGTCCGATTGTTAGCAAACTCATTAGAGCATAATATTGTGGAAGCGATTTCTTTTCTTCCATATAATTTATCGAAAATACCGTTGCAGCTGCAACCAGAATTAATGTAACAATAGCTAAGGACAAGCTTATTCCATCAACGAAAAGTGTGAATGCAGAACCCAAAGATGGTATCCAATAATAGGATTCAATATATTGTCCTTCATTAAGAACTGTAGGTATTAATGTTAGAAGAAGAGATAAACTTACTAATGAAAGAATGGCAAGTATAAGAGCTGCTATTTTTGCGGATTTTCTACCGATTCCATAGACTATTGGAATAGCCAAGACCGGCAACATTAAAGCAATTAATAATGTTTGCATTTTATTTTACCTCAAAGCTGTAAATGCTAAAATGATAATTATTATGAAGAAACCAATTATAGCTGCCAAAATAAAGTCCGGTAAATGTCCTCTGTGGACTTTTTCAATTTTCCGTCCTTGCTCAACTGTTTTTCCTGCAAAAAGATAAACTAACTTATCAAGAAATGTGTCAATATATTCATGGGTTACTCTAGCAGTTTCCACTGTTCCACCTGCCAAAATGTACCCAAGACGATCCAAAAAAGATTCAAGATGGGAATGCGTTTTGTTAGCAGTTTCTACTGCTCCACCTGAAATGATATAAACAAATCTATCAAGGAACTTCTCAATGTAGTCATGAGTTCCATTGGCTAATCTTGCAGCTCCTCCTGCAACTACGTAGGGAAATCTTTGTATTCCTGCAATTTCAACAGTTTGATATGTGAATTGTGACAAGCCCATAACTCCGTTCAATATTTTGTAGTACACAGCATCAAAATAATAACCATTGTTTATTAAACGATAAAGTGAATTATTTAAAAAACTTCTTGTTGAAACCGTTGAAGTGTCTCTTTTTTTGAAGTAAAAATAATATGCGGTAGGGAGGGCAATGGATAGAATAATCGCTGAAGTTAAACTAGCGAATAATGGTCCATTTAATGAAACTTCAAAATGTATCTCAAGATAATGTTCTAGTGGTCCCTTAAAGAAACCTGCGATACAAGATGCAGCTGCTAACAAAATAAGTGGTACAGTAATTGTTGGTTTAGGGTCATGGATTTGATGTTGTTCAAGATGCTCAGATTTTTTTCCAAAGAAAACCAAACTTATCCAACGAATGCTGTAAATAGCTGTTAATACTGAAGTTCCGAAAATAAGGACGAAAAGGGGAAGATTATTGCCCAGGATGATTGCTTCGAATATTGTATCTTTGCTCCAAAATCCGCTAAATGGTGGAATACCAGCAAGCGAAAAAGCTCCGATGACACTTACTATGAATGTTATAGGCATTGCCTTTCTTAATCCTCCGAGCTGTTTAATGTCTAGAGTGTGAGTTACATGCATTACAACTCCTGCAGAAAGGAAAAGCAAAGATTTGAAAAGAGCATGGCTTATAACATGAAATTGACTAGCAAACCAACCCAGTTCCGTTCCAATGCCTAGAGCAGACATTATCATTCCAAGCTGGCTTATTGTCGAAAATGCAAGAACTCTTTTTAGATCAGTACTTGTCAATGCCATAGTTGCTGCGAGGAGAGCTGTTATTCCTCCAACATAAGTTATTGTAGTCAACCATGGTACTATAAGGGAGAAAAGGATGTAGATTCTAGCTACAAGATAAATTCCTGCTTTAACCATTGTTGCACCATGAATTAAGGCACTAACTGGTGAAGGACCCTCCATTGCATTAGGAAGCCATACCTGCAATGGAACTTGAGCTGATTTACCGATAGCTCCAACAAGCATTAATAAAGACACGATCAACATTGGAACTGAGACAGCTCCCGCAGCAATTAGTTCACGGATTTTCATGAAGTCTAGGGTGCCAGTATTTACGAATAACAATAAAATCCCGAGCAGGAGAAAAATATCGCCAATCCTTGTAACGATGAAAGCTTTAATACCTGCTTTAGCTGCTTCTGGTCTACTATACCAGAATCCGATAAGAGAATATGAACAAAGTCCAACTGTTTCCCAGAAAAAATACATTTGTAGAAGATTGTTGGCCATAACTAAACCAAGCATTCCACCAACGAAAAGTAACATGAAGAAAAAGAATCTAGGCGTCGCCTTGTCTTTTTCCATATACTTTACGGAATAAATCATGATCAACAAGCCGATACAAGCTGCTATGTTTGCCATCATGGTGCTTAACGGATCGATTAGGACGCTGAGATCAATGCCTAAAGCAGGCATCCACGGTATAGAATAAACTTGTGCCTCTACATGAGCTTCAAGTAAGTTTGGAATCATTGAAACGGTGCATATCGCAGCAAGTAAAGTAATTCCAACAGCAAACCAACCAACACTTTTACGGCGTAACTTAGCAACAAGAGGAATAAATAATGAACCTGCAAAGGGAATTCCCCAACACAACCAAGAAGCAAATTCTAGAGATATTAGCATTTTTAGTTTTCCTCCTGATTTTCATTATCTTCTGATTCTGGTAACTCTTCATTTATGTCCGATAAATCTCTAAAATCTCGAATGTTTAATTGTTTATAGATGGCTATTGCGAGTGCGAGGGCAACAGCTGTTACACAAGCATCAACTGAAAGTGCAAGAATTGCAAATGCTTGACCAAGTGTGTCTTGCATTAATGATCCAAAAACAACAAAATTCATTGTTGCAGCTGCAGTAATCATTTCTATTGCAATTAACATTTTTATTAAGTCGTGTTTTGTAACAAGACCTACTACTCCTATCGCTAAAATTGTTATGGATAATATTATGTAGTCCAATTACTTCCTCCCCTGTTTATCTTTTAAAAGAATCGCCACACCAACTGCAGCAACCAAAACAACCAAACCTTGAGCAAGAACATCAACCGCCCTCACCTCCCACAAGGCTGTGGAAAGAGAAAAATCGAATGAACTTGTAAAGGTTTGTGTTATTACAGTTCCAACAATTACTGGAATTGAAAGGATGGCAGAAGCAATTAGTGCTGCAAACTTGGTTCTGTTGGAGGTTTTTAAATCGTTCCTCTTAGTTAAGGAATCACCTGCAAGTAGAAAAATTGCTGCTGTTCCTGCACCTATTGCCAATTGGAAAATAGCTGCAAAGGGTGAATTAAGGTTAAAATATAGCAACGAAAGCAGAAGCATCATTGTGCTTAAAGATAAAACTGAAGATATTGTTTCCTTCAAATAAATCGCAAAAACTGCAGAGGTTATCATCCCAATCGCTAGGATAGTTTCAAACCACATATTATTTTTCCTCACTTGTCGATGTTTTTTGTTTTGAAACAAATTCTTCTGGAAGTATTAGTAATTTTTCTGTTTCAGTTGTTGACATTTCATAATCTGGAGAAAGCTTAATGGCTTCTCTCGGGCAGCTTTCGGCACAAAGATAACAGAATATGCACCGATCAAGATAGAATTTTGGCATTCGTTTTCCTGAGACTTCAATTAGTTCTATGGCTTTCGCCGGGCAATCTCTTTCGCATAAACCGCAACTGATGCACTTTTCAGGAGATAAAACTTGTCTACCTCTGTATCCATTAGGAACCTGTACCTTGATTATTGGATATTGACGAGTAATTGGTTTTTTAAAAATACATGCGCCCATATCTTTCAATAATGCTGGAAATCGTCGTC
>JARRMA010000023.1:0-14662 GCA_037386505.1 Candidatus Bathyarchaeota archaeon | reverse complement strand
ACTAAAGCAGGTGGTATTAACATCTTTGGAGATTTTGAAAGCCAATATTTGACAACATCGACTGAAGAAATCTTGAAAGAAAATCCAGATATAATAATAATTTCTACAGGAGTGATGTCCAGTTATTATGGGTGCACTCCAGATGAGATAAAAAGTCGTGAAAGTTGGAATCTTTTGTTTTATCTTCAATCTGTTGAGCTGCAGTTTCCATTGCTGAAACGAATGCTGATGCTTCAGAGTCTTGTCCTGTTACTTTACCAACTAAAGAAATGTCATTGAGATACCCATTGAATCCTGAATGTGTCAAAACTACTACTGTTTTTCCAAGTTCTATGAATCGATTGGCAGTTGAAAGCTGAAACCCTGCCTTAGATATGATTAAATCTGGGTCTAAGGCCACGACAGTCTCGATACTAATTGTTTGGAAGTCGCCAACTGATGTAATTTTTCCTGAATCAAGTGCATTTTGAATTTCAACTGAATAATGATCATATATTGGAGCTCCAACAATCTTATCCTCTAATCCAATAGCAAACAATATTTCGGTGCAACTTGGCGCAATTGATACTATTCTTTCAGGATATTCTGAGATAGTGACAGTATAACCTGCACCATCTTGGATTGTTATTGGAGTTTCTAATTCCTTTGATGGGGATGGTTGATTAAAGTAGAGTGCTCCTAATATTCCAACGGATATAACCGCTATTATGGAAATTGTTGCGATGATAATTTTTTTGTTCGTGTTTTTCAACTCCACATTGGATGGATTATCCAAGATTATCCAACCCCCTTCCGCATTTAAACATATAAATTTTTTTCTCAAGAAAATTTGACAAACTGCAAAATGGTTAGTCAAGAAAATTTGACCAATTTTTGTTAGATGAGTGGAGAGTAGAAAGTGGAAAGCTGAGAGTTTAGACAAGACAAGAGAAGACAAAACGACACGACAGGCGTAAACACGACAGGAAACAAGTATAGGAAAGAGGGAGAAGATTAAATTTTTACCAAAAAAATCAACAATGCTACATGGTTTTTTTCAGGCTGAAAAATATCAGTGTGCTTAATAGCACAGTGAAGCCCACGTTAATGGCTCTCTGCTAAACTCAAGTTGTTAATCCGTTGCGAGTGGTATCAGGTCACAATCCATTTCGCAGTTCTTGAACAAGCAGTACAAAGCTTCAAGCAAGATTTTAGAGTTTAATGAATTGATTTTTCGCTTGGAATGCCGTCACACCAGCTCCTCATCAAACAGTTGGAGCAGTCACATCCATGCTTTTTTCCGATACAAGACATGTCTCGAGGATGCAGGTCATCAACAACGACTTCGGTCACTTAAACACCTCAAAGTAGCACCAACTGATAATATGAGGATTTTTACTTAATTACCATCCTCCCAATAAAGAAATGTTCTAGTTTCTGATATTGTCTACCACTGCACAGAGTGAGTGTATTTACCTAACAAAAATATATCGTAAATCGGAATACACCTTAAATCCATTTTAGGGAATAGTAGTAATTGTGAATGCGTGCATTTTCCTTTCCTCCAATGAGTTCACACGATTATTTTGTGCGCATTCACAATACTTTCATTTAATCCAGAAAGGTTAACTTCAAGCCTTAAGAACACTATTTTCACAGCTAATGGCGATATCTCGACAATTCTTCTTTTTTAGGTTAAATCTTGATATTTTACGAGTTGGAGACTAAATTTTTTTCCAACAATCATCCCCAACAAAGGCAAAACCATTAATGTTGCTAAAATGACACATGATGAAAATTCTGGTATTACGGTGATGTTAAGGTCTACAATAATTGATGATTACTATGGGCATAGTTAACGATCAAATTAATGGTTTCTGTCAGTAGAATTAAATGATATGTCCGATATTGTGGAATTAGATTCAACAGAAAAAATGTGTTTTCTAAAACATTAGAAAATCTCAAACTTTTCCATTCCGATATTTCTTCTAATAGTGTATTAATGTTCAACAAATCAACAAAAAGCCTTTTTAGTTACTGATTATTTGTATGTATTGTGAATTATAGTTTAATTGTTTCATAGTTAGAAGGGTGAATATGAGGAAAAAACTTCTTGGCGGTTTGATTGGTTTTGCTACGGGCCTATATATAGCCTCATTCTTATCAACCAACGTTTCTTCTGAAATACATTCTCCCACACCCCTTCATAAATTGGGTTTGATTTTTGTTAATTCCATAATAATGAGTTCATTTTGTTTTTTTGGAATTTATTGCATGTCAGATATAGACGGATCAATGGAGTGGAAATAAAGTGCTGGTTAAAAAAGTAAAATTAAATATCTGTCCAAATCCAGATTGCCAACAACCTTTTGAAAATCTAATCGTTATTAGTGATCGGTCGAAAAATCCCTCTGAAAAATTTTATGGTTGTCCTTATTGTTTTTTCAAAATGGACCCAACTGTAACAGATTCACTAAGGAAAATTGAAAAGATGACCGAAATAGACGAACCGGTGAGTGTTAATCCTTTAGAAGAAGTGATTGTTTCAAACTGTCCCGAATATTTCGGATATTTAGCTGAGAGTATAATGAACTCGATAATTCCCATAAAATGCTTAGAATGTGAAAAAATGGATGAATGTCTAAAAAATAACGCCAAGTAAATCAGTAAAAGATGATGATGTTGCGAAGAAACATTGTTAAGGTTAAGCTGGATGTTCTGGGATCACTAATTTCTCATGGCCCTTTGAATCCGACAAACATATGCTGTTTTGCCAATATCAATAGTAATAAACTGAAAAAAATAATAGAAAATCTTAAACATGATGGATTAATAATAAACAAGACTGTAAATAAAACTAATTCTTTGTATTCGATAACTTCAAAGGGATTAACGACTTATAGAAAAGGCTTTTCCAGGTTGATCTGATTTGATTACCCATGTTTTTATGTGAGTATCATGATGAAAAAAAGAGTTGGAGTGGTTATTCTAACTGGTTTCCTAATATTCGTATCTTCCATCTCTCTTTCATATGCGACATTACTGAGTATAACTGTACCTGCTGGAGAAGAGATCCACCACAAAATTGATTTAGAGAAAGATGATCATCTTTTTCTACAATTTTCAGTAGTTGGCACGCATCATAATGCGATATCTTTTTCAATCATCTACCCTGATGGCTCAGAAAAAAATTTAGGACAAACGGGTAATTTTGAGGAACATTTCATTTGCGACATGGAAGGAGAATACACTCTGAATTTTGTTAATGAAGACACAAGTGAAAGCAAATTAGTGAGTTTCAATTATAAAATTGATCAGTATGTTCTTGGGATACCAAAACTAATGTTTCAGGCCTTAGTAATAGTAGTAATTTGCCTTGCTATGATTTCAGCATTTATTTTGCTGAGTACTTGAAATTTATCACCACAAGAACAGAAAGCCACTACTCTCTACCATAAAACAAAAGATGTATTATACCTCAAAGTGTTTCTAGGTCACCTGAAAAATTGACTGACTAAGACTTACAAGGGTCAAGAGAGAAATTAACTGCATAATCGATTTAGTTTCGGTTAACTCTCCACTTTGTCTGAGTGCTAATCGTCATAAGAAGTAAATGTGTTTTTTCTGATTGTTGTTTGGTGTCGAGTGTTGGGTTTCAGTGTAGTCTGTCATGAATGCGGAGCTGTTCTGTATGAAGGATGGGACATGATTCCCCTGTATCGGCTTAGGAATAAGACTGACGGAAAATGTCCAAATTGTGGAAGGCGTTTGAGTCTCCGTCCCCTAAGCATACAACTTCAAGAACATGAGCTAGTCAATTCATCTTCAACTGAACCATAGCACTGCACCCTTTTTCTTCTATATACTCAGGTCAGGATGCTTTAGGTTATTTTTGATATTGTTAAAAGGTTAGATAACGACAAGGTCGCAAAATCTTCTGGCGCCACATTTAGGATTCAAAATACAAAATGAAGAAGCAAAGAAAGCCTTCTCATAATTTATGTTTTTGAGCATTTCTTTTCTTACGATAGTTATTCCTCAGGAACGTATTAAAAAATGTGCACTATGTGTATCATCAAAACAGTGTAAGATGATGTATTACATCGCAAACCAACTTCTTATCTACAAAATAAGATCACACTTTGTTTGTTGGAGAGAAAGGTTTTGGCCCGTTTAGAGATTGAAAAACCCGCAGATATTGTTGCTATTAATAGACGACGTATTCAAGAAGCTCAATGTTGTGATCGGTGGACCGGCAAATGTATTAACGAGGACTGCTGGGCATTCCAAAAAGTTGATGGTGACTTTTTTTGCTCAAAAAATTTCTTCCAAAACCAATCCTAGTTAAAGAGTTTTAAAAATAACTGGAGGTGAATTTTTATGTCTGAGAATGACTTTTGGTCAAGATGGTTAAGAAGAAGAATGGCAGCATTTAATCGCCAGTGGATGCTTGGGGATGTTGACGATGTTTTTGGCGAAATGGAAGAGTTAATGTCCACAAGATTTAGAGAACTCGCCGAGCGAGCACCTACAAATCTAGTTAGGGAACAAGTTTTACCTAGTGGAGCTAAAGTAAAGGAGTGGGGACCATTTGTCTACGGTTATAGCATGACTGTAGGACCAGATGGAAAACCGCAGATACAGGAATTTGGAAATGTTAGACCCATTTCTGAATCTGGTAGACCTCAACTTGATGTAGAAGAAAAGCGAGAGCCTTTGGCTGATGTTATTTCTGCGGATGGTGAAATCAAACTAATTATCGAGTTGCCTGGAGTAGCCAAAAAAGACATTAAATTAAGAGGAACAGAAGATAACATGACCGTGTCAGTGGATACAGAAGAGAGAAAATATTATAAAAAATTGATGATGCCGGTTAAAGTTGATCCTAAATCCGCGAAATCGAAGTACTTGAATGGTGTTCTTGAAGTTACAATCAAAAAGATGGAAGAAGGAGAACCTGAAGGAGAAGAAATGGAGATTGAGTAACATTCTTCATTCTTTCTTTTTCTGTTTAAAACGAGTGAGGTTAATAACGTGCCAAAAGATAAAATGGAAAAAGCTGAGAAGAACTGTTGTTACGTTTGTGACGTTTGTGGTTGCGAGGTTGTTTGTACAACTCCAAGCCGAGGAGCACTAGTTTGCTGTGATAAAGTAATGTGTTGCTATTAGTTTGACTAAATGTATGTTTAGTTTCAAACTAAAAAATTAATGTCCAAATAGACACCCACAACCCAAAGAATCCTAACCGAAACTAAATCGATTAATTGCTTTGAATGCTAGATCAACTCAAGATTCTCGGTGTCTAATCTTTGATTTTATTTTATTTCTCAGAGAATTTACTAATCATACAGCTTTGGAATAAATCTAAGGAATCTTGATGAAACACCCCGTCTTAAGATCTCTGTATCGTTGTTGAGGTTGCCTCTTACATTAACGATTTCGCGTCTCCACGTTTGCCTTACAAGCGACACAGATCGTCTAGAACGTATTAGCACTTCGTTGTTGTAAATCCCTCTAATGCAGTGCCCAGAGAGTATAATGAACATAAAGGTGCAAACACACTAAAAAGCTTCAATAATTCTGTTTTTTCTAAGAAAATTTATGAGCTTCTAAACATACGACAATTTATGGACGAAAAAGACGAACTGATTCTGCAAGCACTAGAGAAAAACGCAAAACTGTCTAGCAGAGCTATTGCTGAAAAAATTGGATTGCCAATATCTACGGTTCATAGAAGGATAAGAAAGTTAGAGCAAGACAAAGTAATCAAAGGCTACAGAGCAATAATAGAATACGAGAAAACAAAGAGGCCGATAGGCGCATATCTTTTCATCAATATCGCTGAAACAAGCCCTAATAATGGTCATGTTCCAAAAACAAAAATAATCGCTGATCTTCTGAAAAACAAAGAAGTACAAGAGCTAGCTGACGTTCAAGGAGCAAATTTTGATCTCATTCTCAAATGCAGATTTTCAACCCTTAAAGCACTGTCTGCTTTTATTGAAAAATTAAGAGAATTAACAGGAATAGAAGAGCTCTTTTCAGCAATTATAACCGAAGAGCTGTATTAGACACTGTCCATAGAAGATGGTGATTTTATCTCAATTTATGAAAAAATTTTACCATTTTTTAGAGGAAACTCACATATCTAATGAACAGTTTATACAACATGAGAGAGTGGAAAAATGAAGCTGAAGGTCATTCACTTGTGGGCAGCAGCAGTTATCTCCTACATATTTGCACTTTTGTTAGCTTTCATCCAAGAACTAATAGGAGTCGCCGTTTTTTCAAGTTTGTACCTATTTTTGCTAATAAGCACAAGATGGGCAGATGAAACTTAACAGCATATTCTACCAAATCAAATAATTACATATTAGATACGCGAGCATTAGTTAAGGACAAATTAGATTTGGCTATTTTTAGAAACGGGCTCGTATATTAGAATTGTCTCTTTTTTTGTTTCCATCTTCAGTTTTTGTTTTGTAACCATTGCTTGCAGTTTATCTAAGGTTTTATCGTCTATAGGTTTCTTTTTTCTTATCGTCAACTCATACCCTTTTGCTAGACTAGGAGCAGGCATGTCTAGGCTCATGATTACGAAATTGTTACCATCAAGCTCTGGGAATTCTTCAACAATAACTTTGAACAAATTAACTACCTCAACCAATTTCAAAAAATTTTCACCAATAAGAACAAAGAACCGTGAAATATAAAAAATTTCATGATGCCGTTCCTAATAGCGGTGGCATATGTAGGTCGTGAAACACAGAAAGTTCATGTTAAAACCTATGATGTGCTTGATAATGGAGAACTAAATTTCAAACATCATGAAGATGTAGGGGAAAATCAAAAAGGAACACTGGTCCTGCACTCGCTTATGGAATGAATACCCTTGTTTTAGCTTCGCTTAAGAAAAATAACTAGAAAATATATTGAGCTTTTTGTAGAATTGGTCTTTTGGTTTTGGGGTTAAAATTTAGCCTTTCTCGTTAGTCAGTATGGTTCCAACTTGAAATTGGACTATCCACAGGGGGTTCACTTAATTTTAGAACAGTTGCTATTTCTTTATACCATTCATTCTTGTTTTTTTCTATAGATACCATTGAACCTCTTTGAGAAAGAGAAATTAGTTTTTTTCTTATAACGTTACAATTCTTTATGTTAATTCCCAAATCTACATCTGGACAAACTGTTACATCATTAATCTGACATGCAGGGATACCATTTTCTGACCATGATTTGACATTAAATGCTCTAACTTGAAGACGGCTTTCAACTATAGTTATGGCTTTATTCAGAGCACTTACCTCATTAAAAATTGCTCTTTTTTCCATTTCAGCATTATAATCTCTTATGAATTGAGAGGTTATTCTTTCCGTTTTACAAATCATATTGTGATATCGGCAAAACACTTCATGGTTGTGCTCGTGGATAAAATTCCCTACAAGATAGATTGGATGTTTAATGACAACACTTTGATTATCCCCGCTAAATAAGAAATACCAGAGGTTAATTAAGTAAGTATCACTTTCCGGATTATAGTCTATCATGGTATTTGGTTTTAAGGTGAAAGCTACGTTTTTTGCAAATAACCTTATTGGGTACCCGATTTTTTCGCTATATTCTTCAATTTCTTTTGAATTACGAGACCATACGGGTTCGAATGTTTTCACAAATTGTGGAGAAGTAATGTCCTTCAAACCATGCCAAGCTGATTGAAAAACTTTAAGCTCAAAATCAGTCAGTTCAGATGTCAACCTCAAAACTCCATTAGGGTTGTTATGCAATTGCATATTAATTAATCCATTTCTAGAAAAACAAGTACGCTTGGGTTGGGGTTAAAATTTAACCCGCAAAATCCTTTATTTGAAAAAGCTGTATTTATTTTAGTTTTATTAATTTGGAGGATTATGTGTTGGAGGTTTTCAGGGGACATAGTAGTTTTATTTTTCAGTCTAAAACTAAGGATAAGAAGAAGATTATTGAGATTTTTGATTCTAAGATGAAGCTTTTGGCTTCTTGCAGACATAAACATACTTGGAAATCTCCTGCTGGCTCGTTTAGGTCAGATCTGCAATCTAGGACTACTGAGATTATACTTGAGGGTTTTGATGGAACTTTTCTTGGGGAGATAAATGAGATTCCTCCCCAACTAATTTCGTTTAGATTGATTAGAAAATTTGAGATTATTGATAATAAGAAGAAGCTTCTAGGTAAGGTTAGAGAAAAACCCAAATTTATTGGTTCTACTTGGGTTCTTGAAGATTCTATTGCGGAGATTATGGGTGATCGAGGAGGGAAAGATTATAGGATTAAATCTCCCGATGGGGAGCTTTTCGCCAAGTGTTATAGGGATTCTTCCATGGATAGGGATTCTTATAGGGTTGATGTTTTTGTTGGTTGGGACAATTTATTTTTGGTTTTGAGTTATGTATTGGTTTTGCATGTGGCAAAGACTGTATGGGTAACAAGGGAAGGTTGGCTTAGGTTTTAGTGGTTTATTGAAATATATTAAACCAAAAATAGCCTTCACCATTGGAACTTCTTTAGTAATTTGGGTTTGGGGTTAAAATTTAAACCCCCACACACGTGCTTGACATGGTTTACGCGTGCATTATTTTTGTAGCTTCTCTTTTCTCTCCAAATATGAATCCCAAAAAAGACCTCCAAGTCCAAGAATTAAACCTGTGATAATAGCCTCTCGGCTGAGCATTATTGACCCAATAATTCCTATTACTATTCCAGACTGTGTAGCCCAAAAACGCCAATTACGGACGTTCATATCCTTTCTACATCATATGCATAGCCAAGGCATTTATTACAATTTGCGACACAATAGTGTTAAACCACATTCTGGCCGTCGATATTTTTTGGGTTGAGATTAAATTTTAACCTTATACACACCGATGTACTCCTGTTCGCGTTCATAAGCGCGTGTACGTACGCGTGTATGTTTTTTCGGTAATTTGGCATATTTAGCTTGGGCAAAATTGGAATTCTTCAAAAGTGAGAGTTCGATACCAAAAGAATGTTACTTTGACTTTTTAAGTTAATAGAATCTTAATGTTTACTGGGATTGCCAGTGTTCTTGATCGAGAAGAACTATAGAGGTAGCGTATTCTGGATGCTTTGCGTCATAGGTTTTTTTGCAATTCTAAGCTCAACTATGTCTAAGAGCCCAGTTTTGAAGCCTTTCTCGTTGAGCCTTGGAACTCCTACAGATTGGACGGGCGTTGTCGCTGCTGCCTCAACCGTTGCCGGCATTTTAATCAGCTTGCCAGCAGGTTCCCTTTCAGACATTTTAGGCAGAAGAAAATTCCTGCTAATATCCGCTTTTGTATTTGCTTCTGCACCTTTCCTCTATCTTTTAATAACAGTGTGGTGGCAACTCATCATAGTTCGGTTTTATCACGGATTTGCAACAGCAATATTTGTGCCAGTTGCGGAAGCCTCAGTAGCCGAATTGTTTCCGAACAAACGAGGAGAACGCATCTCCCTTTTCTCCACAGCAACATACGTGGGGAGAGTAATCGCACCAACATTAGGCGGGTATATACTATTTGCCAGCATAAACAATTTTCATATTCTCTATTTAGCTACAGCAGTTGCAGGCGTAACAGCACTAATCGTGGCCTTGCCATTCTCCAGAAACAAACAATCCCCCATTACTGAACAAATAAATATCAAAGAGACTGGAAAGAGACTATTCGATAGATGGAAAGCTGTTGCCAGAAGTCGCGGAGTTTTGACAGTGAGTTTTGTACAGGCCTGCACTTACTATGCATACGGCTCGGCAGAATTTTACTTGGCTGGCTATTTGCCGGAGGTAGCCCACTTAAACGAGCATTTGACAGGCATTATTATTACAAGCATAATTGGCGTCGCAATCTTTACAAGACCGTACATGGGAAGGTTTTCAGATAAGGCTGGAAGAAGGGCTCCTATAGTTATTGGTTGCATAGTCTCAGGTCTTCCATTACTGATTGTTCCGTTCGTTGCTGATTTTTGGGTTCTTCTGGTACTTGTTGTGACTTATGGAGTTGGCTTTGCAACGGTAACAGCTTCAACGTCAGCCCTTATCAGTGAACTTGTGTCCAAAGAATTTGTTGGAACATCTATGGGATTTATCGATACGATAATGGATGTTGGACAAACGTTTGGACCTATAATCAGCGGAATAATACTTTCAACAACCTTCCAGTACACAGGTCTCTTTTTTTCCCTCACATTTATCTTACTGCTTGCCTCGATAGCATTTGCCTTGTTTGGCGTAACCCGGTCTGACCAGAACTACCTTGCCACAGCAAAAAATGATACAGAAGCGGTTTACTCTGAAATATAAGCGGCTAAGATGTCAGAAGAACTAAATTTTATCCCCTTCGCCGAAATTTGTTATACGCCTCTAGCAATTTTTTCAATATAATTGCTGTTTAGCAAGTAATTGAGTTGCAATTTGAAGGTGTTTGTTTTCGCAAATGGGTGGCAGGAACCACATACCTTTTTTGTCAAGTTCGGTGTAATGTAAACTGCTTTTCTCTAGTAACTCTATGGCTCTGCACAGAATTCGTGCGCACAAATCATAATTTTACTCGGCTAACCTCTTCCTATAAACAACAGCCACAAACAACACTGCAAACAACGTAACCAGTAGGGGAGCCCATGAGGGAAACTCTGGAATGGAGTTCAAATCCTGTTCAACTATTATTGTGTAGCTTTCTGCGGCTCCTGCAGTAATTCCCATAAAAAACATGCCACTTATATCATGAGTGTATGAAATTCCGTTTGTATCGTTTCCTCCTTTGCTTAAAATGGAATCAACAACAAATAATGCTCTTTCGGGATAGACAACTACGTTAAAATATGCAAAACCATCAGAGTCTGGTTCTGGGATATATTCCCATCTGATTCTCCACTCTCTATGGTCACACGTGAAATAATCTGTATAGTACTGTTGATATCCTGATCCAGTAAATCTTGCGACTTCAACCCAATTTTCCGATGATTGAGACACCTCTGATGGGGGTAAGGGGCTTGCTGAGTGTGTAGGTGTTGGGTTTTGGACTAAGAATTGAATAGGTGTATCCTTATTGATGTAGCGCGCTACATACGATTGACTATGTGTGAGACCTACCGTTATCACAATCTTGTGGTAACCATTTGTTAAGTTGGAAACATCGAGTAAATATGAGAATGTTGGGTTAACTTTGAAACCTCTGAGGTCAAACTGGTCAGCTGAAGATTGGTTTGAGGCAACAGTTACAGCGGGATTATTGTCTATAGTGTAAGAGTAAAGTCCTTTCATTACTGGGGCTGGAGGTGAAGGAAAACCTGCAAAAAAGGGATAGTCAGTCCATTCTACACTGAAGTTAAGAAGTATAGCGCCTGTGCTTGTTTGGTTATTATCTGGGCTGTAAACTCTAAGAAAAAAATGAGTGTAATTGATGCTAGGGTCGTTACTACTGTAAGACCGCACAAATTCTGCATTAGCTACTGACGGAATAAGAAATGCAAACATGAGAGCCAATGCTAATGCTGTTTTCTTCATGTAATCTGTCTCCAAACCTTCTTCTTAAACAAAACAATTGTCAAACTCCCCACCAAGGTGAAGCAAAAAATTGCCCATGAGGGAAACTCTGGAATTGCGGCAGTTCCGACGATATCCACAGTCTGGGCGGTGTTGGCTAGAGAAAAATAGAGGTAAGAGTTGTAGGTGTCATCCCAGACCTTTGCAGTGGTGGGGTTGCCATTTACATAAACAATCCAATTTCCCTCAGCATATAACAGGTCTTTTGGGATAGTTACTCTACAAGTCCCAAGTGTTCCAATTTTGCTGTCTACATTAAATGCAAGTGATTTGCTTTCAGAATTGAAACTCAAGTTGGTGACTAACATGTCACTGGATATTTTAACCCAATAGTTAGGTGATTCCGTTAATTCAACATCAAAGAATTTAATTTCAGCACTAAACGGGTAATAGTCAATAATGAGGTCTGATACAGCAAAATCCATGTCTCCTATTCCATCTGCTCCATACTCATCCTGCTGAACTCCGCTGAAGTTGTCGTGTCCCTGGTAATTACTCCAATAATTTCCTCCACCTGGATAGCCATTATGAAGCTTTAGTGAACTTGCGACCGCACGGATAATATCTTGAGTGTTGTTGATGAAATTGTTATCGTAAATGGTAATATACCCAAATAGCACAACGATAATTGGGTAGTATTTTCCTGAGCCAGAGTAAAGCTTTATTCCAGACTGTTCATTATTTGATACTTCATTCCTAATGACGCTGTTGCTAATGCAAGTGCCAGATATGTAGATTCCATTACCTCCTTGTCCTGAGCAATTGTTACCTTCTATCGTGTTGAAGGAACAAGCATGCAATTCTATCCATCCGCTGTTCCCAATGATGCTGTTATTATGTGCATCCCGAAGGCTTATGGAACCAATATTCCGTATTACAGCGTTTCTGGAGGAGGATTGCATAGAGAGACTGAAAGTATTGTCTGCGATACTATTGTCATAGCTATTAAGTAGATTGATGTTTGAATTGGTGTTACTGATTGATGAACTGTTAGTGTTGAAGAAAATTATTCCAAGTTTATAGTTTGGATCAGAGTAATTTACTGTTATAGCGGTGCAGTTAACGAGGATTACGTCTCCAGCATTTGATGGAACATTGGAATTGTGTCTGTCTATCCAGAAAATTATCGGTTTTCCATTAATCGTATTTGATTCATCGATGTCATTATCAAAGCTGCTGTAAAGAAAAATACTAGAAAAATAAAGGCTAGCTGAATTATTAACGAGGTTATTGGTTCTGAGTATGTTGTCTTTGCTACTAGTAGAACTGAAGCTGATTCCTGCCCAACTATTTAGTATGTAATTATCTCCAATAATATTTCTAGCAGAACTTTGAATCTTAACACCATTAGAATTGTTGATTATGTCATTGCCAACAATCTGGTTATTAACAGAGTCGTAGAGCCAGATTCCACAGCCGCTGTTCATAATTTTGTTATTCATTACAAAGCAGTGACCTGCACTTGAAACGTGAACTCCTGCAAGTCTGGTTGAATAAGGAAAGTATTGAGCAGAAGAGCTTTTGGATGCTGGAGTGTCTCCATTCAAGATTGTGAAATTAGAAATATTTACTTCATCTTTGTGAATATATACAACAGGTCCTCTGTTATGACCATTAATTATTGTTGTCTCTTGGTTTTCACCAACAAGCGATAAAGATTTTTCAATTTGAAGAATTTCATCATAGACCCCAGTTTTTACAAATATGGTGTCTCCTTCTACTGCATTGTCAATGGCATCCTGAATTGTAGAAAAATTGTCTGGAACAACAATTGTCTTAGGCGCTGCTTTAGCTATCTTAACCTCTGAAATAGAAATAACAACCAAACTAAGAATCAGCAATAAAATAAACGCTGTTCTTTGCTTCCCCAACCAAATTACCTAATCTAACCTGTCTTAGGTTAGCTGAAAAGCGTTTTTGTCAAGAAACCTTGACCAGAAGTAATTTTATTTAGTCAAGAAATTTTGACTGGATGCTAGCTCTAAGCGTTATCTGGTAGACATCTCTACTCTGGTAGTGCTGCCCAGGCATGCAGTCAGTCAAAAACTAGCTCCCGAATTTCTCCTTGGTGTCCAGATCGTCCAGGACTTGGTACTCAAAGAAAAAAGATGCAACCAGCTTATAGAAAAAGGAGGCAGTTTCTAAGAAAAGAAATTAATTTATTTGTCTTTGGGTTTTGAACCGATTTCGACGCATAGAATGTTGCATTGATATCTTTTTTCTCCAATCTGCATTTTTCCTTGTGCATGGTATCCTCTACTGCCTGTTTTGAAGTTTTTCTTATTCAAGATGAAATCTTGTTTTTCTCCATTCAACTGTATTGTTACCAAGTTTGTTTCGCTCATAACTACTCACCATTTCAGTTAGCTGATATCAATCTCACTTTTCATCTTTTCTATTCCATAGTCTTTATCGCAGGTCTCCAATAAGATAAATGCATTTTCTGCTCTGTGATTTGCAAAAAACTTGCCAATTCAAAAAATCCTAAAAACTAGAGAGTTGTGAAGAAAAGCGGAGTGATTTCTCCACAAGGTCCCTTAATAACTATCTACACATTTACTCAGATGTTTAGTAGTCTGATCTTACGTTTTGAGGTTAAAAATTAAGCTAACATCATTAGTTTAGAAAATAATTATCAGGCACCATAGGATACTCGACTAAACTGCGTCTCTGCTTAGGTGGTCTATTTATCCTTCTAATTCTCCTAGACTAAGATACATTTTCCGTTTAGGAGTAAAAATCGTAAAACATCTGCTTCATTGTTTTCAGTTACATATCAGCTGATTTTCCGTTGATACAGAAGTAGCCGGTTTTCAATCCGTATTTCTTGAAAATAGAACATGACGGGCATAGGCAGTTTGCCTTCTTCACTTTCTCTTTTGCTTTTCCTTTAGCACAGAAAAACCCCCCACTTAACGGTGAACCCTTGAATGTTGGACATCCTAGACATCTGCACATGTTCATATTCTCTTCGGTATCGGGAACCATAACTCCCATAAAACATCACCACTTCATAGCATCAATTTGTTCCTATTAAAAACATGTGACTGTAGTAATACAGCAACAAAATTTGTGAGAGAAACTGCATCTGCTAGAGTT
>JARRMA010000022.1:0-19231 GCA_037386505.1 Candidatus Bathyarchaeota archaeon | reverse complement strand
TGTCACTGGCTTGGTAAGATATTGTGCCGTATATGTTTTGAGAAAACGCTGGAGGAAAAGCCCATGTGTATAATTGTTCAGGGAAATGAGTTTGGAAAGTGTATGTTCCAACCATTGTGGGAATATATGTAGTACCTGTACCCCCAGTTGAATCAGTCCTGAAAGGCCCGAGGGTCTCTGTTGAACCGTCAGGTTTTGTTACGGTTACTGTTAGGTTTTCCCAACCATCAGATGTTACAGAAAGATAGTCGGAGATTCCTAAGTGTAAAAGAACGGGTTGATTTGGTCCAACGGTGTCAGGTATAGCCCCAATATAAGCATATGTGGTTTTTTCTCTGATTTCTTGTCCAGAAGTAGATTGTAGAATAACTGAACTGAATATTAGTGTAAATATCAGAATTGAAATTACTGGAATTATTTTTATTTTTGTTTTTTTCATTTTTTCATTCCTTTTTAATTTTAGTTTTTAGAAACCCAATTTATAGTAGATATTGTATATTAAATGAACGATTACAAAAAAATACAAATAATTACAATTGAATACAAATGAATTTATTTGATTTTTTATTTTCAACTCGGATTTTATTAAAAAACTATATGGTTATAAATATATACTCGCACAGAATTAAATTATTGGAATGATTATAGTATCCCTATACACTTTGGGAAGATCATTTTTGACAACCATATTCGACATTTTCTGCCTTACTTCCCAAAGCCCTAATTTAATCTTGTTAATTTCAAGTTAGTCCAATGAAGCAAATGATTGAATCTTAACGGTTATCGTTTGAGGATTGATCTTTTTACTATGATCATATGAAAAATTTACTGATTAGTGATTCGAAAAAATGTCAATCGTGACTGAGTTCATATAATTGTAAAAAATTTCTTTTGAAAAAATTAATGTTCTCTAATTTTATTCAATACTATTCTATTTAATATAATTAAGATAGCCAATTAATTGAAAAAAATAGAATCAAAATACAACAATAATAGGTTTTTATTCAATAGAATTAAAATCTTATTTATCCAAATTAATAATGCATAATATAATATTAATTTCAGTATTCTTTATGTTAATCACACGTGAATGTTTTATCTATTTTATTTTTTATTTAATTAATGTTGTTCTGATAAACATCAATTGTTATTTCCATTTCTTCCTTGTTAGGATTTCGATTAAAAATTGTCCTAAATAAAGTCAAAAAATTAGATTGAATTGTTCCCAATATGTAACCAAAAGCTGCGTCTCGAAGATCCCCTCTAATTGCTTCAGAAGGAATTAACAAAACAAATGCATCATGAAGTAACGTTAAATCTTCTTTTCTAAGTTGGTCATCTAATAATTTGTCCATTAGACCTCTTACAATCAACTCAGCGCTACTCATTAAATCCCTCTATACATAGTTTATCTTAATTATGTGTAAAAAATATTTGTCTTTAATTAATTATGAAGTGATGTCTCATCATTTGATTCCCATTTTTCACCGACTTTCTTAAAAGATACATTGTTTTTCAATAGTTCCCCCATAAGTCCAACGAATAATTTTATTTTTATCATCCAAATCACAGTTTTAACTAATTGTTAATTAATCATAAGAGTTTAAAAATTATTCATAAAAGTTACATTGAAAATAAATTTCAACATTTAGAATTATATTTTGCAGAAAAATTAACGGTTTGAGAAAGTTTTGAAGTTAGAATTTTCAGTTATCTCTTTTGGAGCTAAATAATTGTATTTTAGATTAATTTTTTCAAGTTTTTCATTGAAAGTCATTGTGAGAATTTTTGACATTCGACAGTATGTTTCAGGATCAATACTTTTTTCATTTAACATTTGATCTAGTCTTTTTGTTTCGTCTCCGAAAAGATCTTCAACTTTCAAATTATCTTTGATATATAAGAAAGACTTTCTGTCCAGTTTTCCCTTCAAAAATGACAATCTAAGTTGTTTCATTTCCTTTTCGTAATTGGTTTCTGTATTCTTCTTATAGCGAAGTAAAATTATAGATAACATAACCAAAAAAATTATATTTTTCTAAGTATTACAATTAATATTAAATTTGTAAATCAATTTTAACGAGTTGAAAATCATTTAATAAATTATTATAAGATTTTTTAATTTAAGTTATTTAGAATGGTTATATCATGATTTTTTCATGAGCTAGCTTTAACCTATGTGTAAAATCAACATATTCTTTATAATTCATGATTCCACTCTTCTCCTTAAAATAACAAAAATAATACATATAATATATTGCGATATACGTTATACAAATTAAAATTATTTAGCAATAATAGTTTTTAGATTAGAGTTTAACTTAATTCAAAAATTATTTGTTGAAATGGGAACTGTCGCAAAAGGGTTTATTCTTGGATTTACCGCAATTACACAGAGTGATACGGTTTCGTTTCTCATATACTATACCGTCTACTGATTCGATTTCTACTTTTCCACGAATCCACAAAGGACCGGGTGAACCATCTTGGTATTCGGTTACGACTATACTAGGGTCATAATCTGGTTCTATTATATTATTCTGTTTATCCCAAATAACAAGTCTTCCAGATGGGCAGTTAGCTGCTTCCTCAATGGCGACTTCCTTAAAACCTGGTCTATCGCTGTGAACTGTAAGATTCCATGTACCAGCGTCTCGGACGCAGAAACCTGCACCGACACAAAGCTCTTTTTTGTCAGTAAGCTTGAGTTCTGGACCAATGTATTCTTTCACGTTATTAAGATATGGTTTATTATTGGCTGTTTCAGTGCCATCAAATCGTTGTAGATTATGGGTACCATCGCAATACGGTTTGTTTAGGGATTTTCCACAACGACAAAGTGCATAGCTTTCCTGTTTAGGATATTTTTCAACTTCTTTCCATTTACAGGGATCACCGTAACTATCGACCTCGATTATCATTCGTGATAAAGGAATACCACCCGTAACTAAATATGGACCATCTTTAGTTACTTTTATCCTAACATTCTTGACCATAAATACCAATACTCCAATAACGTAGATATTAAAGATGCTATTTTTGGATCTAAAGTCTAACAGTCTATAAAAATAACCTATTCAATAACTTGTTCAATAACCTAATACAATTAAAATCACATGCATCCGCTCCAAATTTAAAAAACATTTAAGAAAAATTTTCAATTAGAATTGATATAAGTAAAAGTGTGATAGTATGAAAAATGATTTTAAAGAAGCAATGAATGAGAAAGAGGCATTGATTCTTTTTTATGCTTCATGGTGTGGTTTTTCCAGACGTTTTTTGCCAACCTTTGAAGAATACTCCAAGACTTGCCCCAAGAAATGTGTAATGGTGAATAAAGAAGAATCTCCAGAACTGTTTGTAGAATATTCAATAAGATATTATCCAACTGTAATTTGGTTCAAAAATGGAAAAATCTGCAAACGCTTAGATTCTAAACCAGGAGTTGGTCTAAATAAAAAACAACTACAAACATTCACAGATGAAGAATAAAGAGATTTCAAAAAATTACATAATATAATTTTATACATTGGAAAAATCTGCTGTTGCTTATGAGATAAATTTAACTTCACAACAACGGGCGTGGAAATTTAACGGGTCTTTTAATAATTGGAAATGACATAAAAATAAATGAATACCCAATGTCTGGATCATTATATAGAAACAACTCTTCTGATGAAGATATTTTACCACAAAAAGAATTCAGATGCACCAGATGCAATCAAGACATTAATGAACCAATCGAAGAAATGGAAAGACACGGACACTTAGTAAAAAAAGAACGCCCATACACATACTACAAAGGAAAAACAGTATGTCTACCCTGCTTTTTTAAACTCGAAAAAACAAATCCAATAATCAATGATGGAAAAACTGTTAAACCAAATTCAGAATTATTTTGAGTATATACATACATGATTAAGAGTATTTTGATGACCTATTAGCTGTTTTATAATTTGACGCGTAAGAACCTGAAACATTTTATTCATAACTTTTTCGCATATTACACATTCGTTCAAATTAGATTGAAGTCAAGTTATAAAAAAAGGGAATTATGGTTGTTATTTATTCATCAACCATTACGATTTCAGCGATGGGGGCATTCTTTTTAACAGAGGCAATACCGTTCTTACATGATGCTTCTGATTCGTAAGCTTCGCTTGAAGCAATTGTTTCACCATTAGCTGCTTTGAGTCTCCATCTGCATTTGCCTGCTTTGTCAGTATACATTTCAAATTTTGGAGCCATATAGGATCACAAAATTAAGATTTAATTGGTAAAAGATAAGACTTTTTCTAAAAATTATTTCAAAACAGGAAAACACTAACAACAAATTCAAGTTTGATAGGATCTTTCATTTTCAATATGTTATTTTATCCTATTCCTGTTTTTTTCATAACGTGAGCACATTACACAAAAAAATGAGACTCTGAAATCAGCAAAAAGAATAGGAAACAACCAAGTTGATGCAAAACCATTTGAACACTATTATTGTCTTAGCAAGTCTTAAAAACAACTGATTTTAAAATAGCTTGAATGGTAAGTTCTGGATGCAGCAGCTAGAATTACAGAATCTTAGTGCAGGTTACGGTATTGAAGAGATAATTCATAAAATTAATCTAAAATTAACTGAGCCATCAATCTATGTTGTATTGGGACCGAATGGCGCTGGAAAAACTACTCTTTTTAGGGCTATTTGCGGTATTTTGAGACCTTTTTCTGGTCAAGTAAAACTAGATGAATTTGATCTGTTCAATTCTAAAGAAGCTAGGCAAAAAGTAGCTTACCTTTCTCACTTAAATGCTCTTCCAGAGGAAATGACTGTCTACAATGCCTTAAAGTATTATGCTGAAATTGAAGGGGGAGATGTTGAGCATGTCATTAATATTTTAAATCTTGAAGATCTTAGAAATAAAAAATTCTCTTCCTTGTCACAAGGACAGAAAAAAAGGGTTTCAGTCGGTAAGATCTTTCTTAAAGAAAGGGATCTGTATCTTCTTGATGAGCCTACTTCCAATGTGGACCCAAAAATTTCCAAAGAAATTAGACAATTACTTACTGCACTTAGCAAGGACACGTTTGTTCTTTACTCTTCTCATAATCTCTACGAAGCAAGAGAAATAGGTACTTATTTGATAGTAATAAAGAATGGCGCCTTGACCTATTTTGATAAAATAGAAAATGTAAAAACAAAACAATATCGTGTAGGTTTCAAGACTCTAAATGATATATCACGTTTGCTTCCAGAATCCGAGTTTAAGAATGGATATTTTATAGTTACTGTTCAAAACCCAGAAGAATTATCGAGGATCGTTAAAAAAATTGTGATGGATGGAGCTAAAATTATAGAGCTTCGCGAATTAGATAATCCATTACAAGAATTCTTTGAGGAGGGATAAATGTGAGCTTTTGGCAAATTACTATGAAGAGAAGCACTAGGCTAAGTAAAAGTTACATCATTATAGGGATATTTCTAATGTTATATGGAGTAATTATCTCAAATCTTATGTCAATAATTCCGGCAATAATTCCACCTGAAATAGATACACCTGCATCGATTGATTTAACAAATAGTTTTCCACTTCTGTCGATAGCTTTGTTATCCTTTTCAGCAGTTCTCTTTGCCTTACCGGTAATCATGCTCTTTGTTTATGATAAGAACAACGGAGTCTTAGAATATCTTCTATCAACCGGTTTTGACCAATTAGACATCTTCAAAGGTTATGTGAAAGCCTCATTGGTCATAGCAACTTATGCACTAGTCTTTTCAATAATATTGAACACAATATTAGGTATTCTGCTTGAAACCAGTCTAACTTTGCTGGTTACCATAGCAATTCTCACTTTTACGATTGGTATCTCAGAAGTATTTCTCGTTAGTGTGTGTATGATGGCTTTTAGTTCTCTTCAGAGAACACCTATGGGCGCAAACCAGCCATTAGGTGTCATCGTGGGGATTATTCCGATGTTTCCCGCGTTGATATTACCCCTTGTATTTCCTACATATGCCATAGCGATTGATTTGACAATAACTGCCATTACTTTGTTTACATCATTAGCACTTTTACTATCTACTAGCCGTCTAATCCTCAGAGAAAAACTCTTACCCTAAACCTTTCTTTGTTTTTCCACTTTAAGAAATGTGAAACTAAACCTGAGAAAAAGTTGAAATATTAAACACAGAATTAAGGCATTAAAATATTCTAATCTAAAAATAAAAGAAAAGGGTTTGCTGAGGCTCCAGCAAGGGATTATTTAGGAATGAGAAAAATGAAAACCAAACTATCTGCTATCTCTTTTGATTATTCCCCACATTATATGTTTGAGCCTTTTCAGCCCCATTTCTTTCTTATATTGAGTTTTTATTCCCAAAAAAAGAGGGAGGGAAATTGTTTTTTGATTATTTTTTCCGAAATAGACTTACTAGACCAATAACGATTGCTATAGCAACTAGAACAAAGACAATTATGAACATATTTGTATAATCTGGTGCTTCTTGTTGTTCTGGATATTCTGGAAGATTGCTAATTACAGCTTGACTAATCTGGTCAGCTGTAGGATTGTCTGGAAGACTGTTCACCACATTGTTTGCAACTTCAGACGCAGATGGACCTTGATATCCTGGATATGATGGATAAGCTGCCGGTGCAGGGTCAACTTTTAGATATGTTGTTGTCTCAGATCTCCAATATGCATCAGATCCATCGAAAGTAGCAATTATTGAATATAGTCCTTCCATCTGTGGAATAAATGAGTACGCATAATTACCATATGAATCAGTTGTAGCTGTGCCAATCCAAGCATAGTTTCCTGCTGGATCTACTACTTGAATTCTAACATCAACACCGACGGTATCTTGTGGTCTAGGCTTCTGCTGATAAACATACTCCATCCAATTAGCCATGCTCGCTTCAGAAACAGCAGGTACACCATCAGGGAAACGCGCCGCTTGTTCGTTTTGTTTCGTGCCTGCAGCTGTATCAACTACTCTACCAGATATCATTGCACTGCTTCCCAAGGTTACAACTTCGTTTTTGATTGAAGCTGTTATTGCACTAGGTCCTTTGCCTACACAGTAGACTTGGTCATCATAACCATTCATAAATGTTGAATATCCATCGGCGATAGCATAACTCCATGAAGAGGCATAGTCTGAAAGTGTCCATAACTCTTCTCCGGTAAATGCGTCAAGAGCACGCGCTCTTGCACCCTTGTAAATCGGTGTATTAACAGTGTGTTCAATAACTTCTATGTATACTACTCCGTCACCAATAGCATAGATACCATATGGATATGTACCATAAGCTAGCTGATATCCACCGCTAGTACTGTTACCTTCTCCACCATTGCCATAAGTCCATAATAGATCACCAGTCGTAGCGTTATAGCAGTATGTTATTCCCGAGAATCCGGTACTGTAGAGTCTGCCGTAGGCAAGTTGACCATTCATAACGCCTCCAAAGTCGTTGCCATAATAATCAAAGGATGCTTGATCTCCTAGCGGTCCCCAAAGTTTGTGGCCTGTTCTAAGATCATAACCTACCCATTTTATGCTTTCTTTATATTCTTCAATGAAGACACCAGTTGTTGGATCAGTTCCACTTACGAAAACAGTGATGTTTCCTGGTGGTGCATTTAATGTATTCCACCATAGCACTGAACCTACTGAACCTTTAGATTCGTCGAGGTTTACAGCAAAATATGTGTAAGGGGTAGTACTTGGACTTCTACCAAACGCTGCGGCTGCACCACCTGAAGGTAGACTGCCATTGTAACAAAGCATTATATCGTCATAGTAAGCGGCAACAACGGTATGTGGTGAAGTCATCGTATTAAGCCAAGGAATTGAAATGTTCCAGTCATAACGATTTGAAGTGCTTCCATCGATTACACCTGAAATTGCACCGTTTGACATTATTGAACCAATTCCTGCTCCTAAGTTGAACGAATTCCATTGACATAGACGATAATCAGGATTTTCGTTGGTACCTGCATTTTGAATTACATAGATTATGTATTCCCCTCTTGAACCCAATGCTGTAGCGCCTGAAGGAACGTTTGTTATGTTGAATAGCCAGGTTCCTGTGTCTGCATCATACCCTGACCATTGTCCAGAGGGTATTGTGCTACCTCTACCTCCGGTTGCAATTAGAATTGGTTGCCAAACTCCGTGGTAGTTTAGGTCGTCATAGTCATAAATATAAGCGAATGACGGTCGAGGTACATCAGTTCGAGACCAAATTTCTTCTCCTGTTCGCAAGTCAATACAAACTGTCGGACCAGCAGAGCTTCCTGCATATGATATCGGTTCAGTATAGTATAGTTTTCCGGCAACTATTATCGGATTTGTGAATCTTTGAAGGTATGCAGTTCCCTCGAAATATGTGTCTCCTAGAGTTTCAGTAACCCCTCCGACGACTCCTCCACTTTGTAGTGGTTTTGTCCACATTATATGAGAAGTTTTAGAGCCCACAGCACCTGGGACATATGCGTTATGTCCAAAATTTTCAGTTTTGAATTCAGGAGATCCAGTTCCTTTCCAATTTGATGAAATTGCCCACCAGTCAGTGTTTTCTCCGTATATTGGGCGTGTCCAATATTCGGTAGGAAGTGGATAGCTGGTGATTGCAGTTATTTGTTCTTCCTGGACAGTTAGTGTTGTGCTTGCGCTGCTAGGCATATAAGTGTCGTTTTGATAAGCTCCAGGCCATGTGTATATTTGTCCTGGAAAATCAAAATTGAAAATATATGTACCTATTTGGTCCGGAACATAAGAAGTAAAGAGTGCTGATGTTGTATCTTCACAAACTGGATAAATAGTTTCTATTACACTGCCGTCAGGTTTTGTGATAGTAAGATTGTAGTTATGGAATCTAATGTCGTTAAGGTCTGAAGCTCCAGAGATAACCTTATCGAGCCATATTAAAACGCTTACTTGTTGATTGATTCCTACAGGATCAGGTGCAATATTGATGAAAGCAAAAGTTGCGATGTTCCATGCAGGTGTATGTGCATTTGCAAGTGGTAAAGCGATAAATGTGGTTGTAAATGTTAAAATTAGAATTAATGAGATAGTTGTTATTTTTGATGTGTTTTTAAATTTTTTCATTTTTATTACCTTTTTGTGAAGAGCAGTTTATTATGAAAAGTATTTAAGATTTGTCTCCTTTTCTGACAAAAAATGGACATAAAATAATAATTTACACATAATTTATATTGAAATAATCCAATAAAGAGATATTATAGTTAATAACTCTCAGTTATAGGTAAATAAATTGAGTGCTCACCCGAAAATCGATGAAATCGATGTAAAGATTTTAAAGATTTTGTTAAATGATGCTCGAACACCTTTTAGCAAAATTGGGAAGGAGTGTGGATTATCTAGTAACAGCATCAGGCTCAGATTTAAGCAATTAAAAAAAGCAGGTATAATTAACGGTTCAATTATTCAAGTAAATCCTAAAAGTTTGGGACGAGATTACATTGCATTCATATTTGTTCAAACAGATATAGGTAGGGCCCAACAAATTTTCGAATTTCTCAAAAATGCTCCTAATATAATTCATATTACCAAATTAATTGGACGATACAACATACTTATAATTACAGCATTAACGGCCGTTAATGATATTGATCAAGTAATAAAATATGTCAAAGGAAATCAATATGTTAAAAATGTAGATTTCGGAATTGCTTCTAATGTCGTGAATGTGGACTATCATCAAAACCTTGAAATCAAAAAATCCGAGGGAAAATAATGGACGAAACAGATATAGAAATTGCTAAAATTATGATGAATAACGCACGCATCTCTTTTAGGAAAATCGCCGCAAAACTTGGTATTTCAACAAAAAAAGTAATTAAAAGATATGAAAAAATGAGAAAAGATTTCTTGCCTCATGCCACAATAACTTTAGATTTAGAAAAATTAGGTTTTGTGAGTCAAGTTATTTTTTTGATAAAGATTTCATATGAAAATGAATTAAATGAGGTTTTCCAAAAAATAATTCAGATCCCTAACATAATTGTAGCAATTAAGAGTTTTGGAGCATTTGAGATATCAGCCATTGCTCCACTCGAAAATTTTGAACAATTGTATAAATTAAATGAAGAAATTTCCAACATAAATGGAATTGAAAAGATTGAAATATTGTTTGAAAAACCATTTAACAAGTGTTTTTTTACTTGAAAGATATTCTTTTCGCATCAAAGCAGGAATTGGAGGTAATATGCCTTCTTTTTTGAATTCTTTTTGAATTAATTCTGTAATGTTTGATTTGATAAATTCTTCTTGAGAAGGGTTATTTATCCAAAACAATATTTCAATTTCGTTTATCCATTCCTTATTACGTAGAATAAATCGAATTTCCCGTCTTTTTTTCTGATCAACTATTACATTTTTTTGATTTTTCAAGACTTGTTCTATTATCTTTTTTGCATCATCTAAGTCTGCTGTATAATCTATTGAAATGTTGATTGATGCAACTGATTCAGATGTCCCACCTGTTAGATTAATTATTTTTTCTCTCATAAGAACTGAGTTTGGAATAATGATTTCATTTCTATCGTAGGTTTTCATTTTTGTACTTCTAAGTGCAATATCTGTAACTGTCCCTGTAAGATCTCCTACTCGAATTACATCACCAATAGCATATGTTTTTCCCGATATTGTGAGTATTCCAGAAACCCAATTTTCTATTATATCTTTTAAACCAAACCCAATTACTAAAGCTCCAACTCCAAGACCTGCAATAACACCTGTAAGATCAATATCTACAAGAGAAAAAACCACAATCAATGCACTTAAGTATATTATAATTTGGAAAAAACGTCTTAAATATACAAATTTTCCTTTTTGTAATTCATTTCCTTTTTCGAGACGAGAAATTAGAAAATTAAATATTGTGACCGCTAAAAAAGCACCTATAATTGTAACTAAAATTTGAAGAATTAGAATCGGATGATCAAATATTCCTTGAATCAATGAAGTCATATTATATTCCTTAACATTTAGAAATTTAATCTTTTTAGATTCATCTAAGATATAATATGATGTATTTTAGATTTATTTAGAGTTTCAATTATAATATTTATCCAATTTGTCCACCAAATTCCTCTCTTAATTCTTATTCTAACTTACCAAAAATTCCGGATAGTAAATAAATGAAAAAAATTGAAGAAAACGTTATTGTTCCATTATTATGAAGTAGTTGTACAATTGAAAAAATCTGTTATTACAACTACTTCTGTGAAATCACCTAATAATTGCTTAGTGTATTGAATATATTGTTCTTACACATTGGTTTTATTCTGCAAAAGACTCTAGGGGTATTGTTTAAGTTGTTCATTTCTTAAATCAAATAATAATTTCCTTTAAAAAATTAACAAGGTTTTCCATTCATAGCGGAAATATACAATCCGCTTGGTTAAATACTTATTAAATAAAAGGCAATCCAAAGGTTTCATTAAGAAAAATATAGGAAACTATAGGAAAATAAGTATAAACTTAAGCATATTATTCCGACTTTTCTATCAACTTTTCCTCTTAAATATATTAACAATGTCACTATCAGGATTGTTAGAATTGTATAAACCCAGGTGCTAATAGCAGGTCCACCAGATAATGGAGTAGGAAATAGTAAAGGACCAATCCCAATTGAGATAGAGGCATCTAAAAGACTGCTTCCCATTATGTCACCAATTGCTAATTCTTGTTGTCCTTTTCTTAACGCTGTAAGTGTAACAGTTAACTCTGGTAGACTTGTTCCGATTGATGCAATAAAAAAACTGGCAATAAATTCAGAGATATTTAATATCCGCGTTATTTCAAGAATAGATTCAATAACAAGATAAGTCCCAACAGCAACTCCGATAAATCCAAGAATCACAATTATTAAATTGTAACCACTGCGCGTTCGTTCTGGAAGAAGAGGACAAGTAAAATCTTTTTTAGCAATATTTCTAATTATCAAAACAAATAGAACCCAACTACTTACTAAGAAAAGACCATCTTCTCTGGAAATATGGCTATCCAATATTAGCAAAAAAGAAAGAATTGAAGCTAACAAAATTGAAGAACCGATAATTAAGACTTCTTTTTTATTAATTTCAAACTTTTTTAGTGAAATAGCAATAATTCCTAAAATCAAAGTCAACTGAGAAAAAGCAGATCCGATAGATGTTCCAACATTAATATTTCCAAGGTCCAAAGATGAAGCAATTACTGAATTTACTATCTCAGGAAAATCTGTTCCAATAGAAACCAGAACTAAACCAATAACAATAGGAGGAACACTCCAATGACATGCAAGTTTAATAGAATGATCAACGGTTTTGTTACTTGAAAATATAAGAACGATCATACCTAAAATTAAAATTCCTACAGGTAAGATCAATTCGAACATTGTATTATACACCAAAGGTTTGATTCGAAAAAATTGTAAAACTAAATGATAAGACTTTTCTTATTATACAATTAGAGTTTGAATACAGAGTTTAGAAATGGGTAATTAAGAAAAAATAAATAACGAGATAACAATATTTTATTTTTGTTGAAAACTTTTGATTAAAAAAATTTTAGTTGCTATTGATGGTTCACAATCAGCTGATCACGCTTTAAGTTTTGGTCTTGATTTAGCAAAAAAATATTCAGCAGAGGTAATGATAACCACAGTACTTGATTCACCTGAACCTTCCTTGGTGGCAAAAGGAATGTTTTATGCTCCCAATAGCACAGAAGAATACCTAAATCAACTTAGAAAGTTTCATAGAAAAATACTTGTAGATGCTCGAAATAAATCCAAACAAAACAATCCAAAATTAAAACTTTCAACAAAACTATTACAAGGAAGACCTGCTGATAAAATTGTAGAAATTGCCAAAGACAAAGCTTTCGACCTTATTGTAATTGGAAATCGAGGATTAGGGGGAATCAAAGAATTCATTTTAGGAAGCGTAAGTGACAGAGTCGCCGATCACGCACCATGCCCTGTTCTGATAGTAAAATAATGGTCAAATCTGGATGAAATGCTAATAATTTAACCATTATACCTAGATTTCATTGTGATGGGAACAAATGTATTGAAAAGTATGTGTATCGCTTCATGATTGGTGCGGCCGCCGGGATTTGAACCCGAGTACCCGGCTTGGGAAGCCGGGGTCCTAACCAGGCTAGACTACGGCCGCTTTTTTCGTTCCCATCATAACTACAATTTCAACAATTTTAGGATTATCTATTAGTTGCTCTTTTTAGGGCTCCAATAACATTTTCTTTTCCCATGGCTGACACATAAGGACCTAATCTAGGTCCTTGAGGAGAACCAAGAAGAATCATATAAAGAAGTTTGAAGAATCTTCCTGGTTTAATTTTATTTTGACGTGCGATAGCGAAAATTGTACTTTGAATTAAATCTTCATTCATTTGGGGTTGTAATGCTATTATTAGGTCTTTAACAGCATTTCCTTCTTGTTCGTTCATTTCTATTGTTTTTTCAGTAATCTCAGTAAAATCTGAGATCCAGTTTAGTGCATAGGATATTCGTTGCTTTAGGTCGTCAGATAGCCCCGCTTTTGCGTAGCCATAAGCTTGGAGTTTGTCTAAAACAAAATCAGTTTCTGATCCATTTGGAGCCAATTTTGTTAGGAAAGTAAGCAGATTGTATGGAACATGAATTGTTGGTTTAGACGGTGGATTAAATAACCAGCAATACATGTATAACCCAGTTAATTTTGCTTTTTCTTTCGTATCCGAGATATGTTTCTTTTCAAAATATATATCCTCTAACTCGTCGAGTTCATCCATATATTGAGGAATATCGTTTACCGATAGACTTCTAGCTCCTACAAATCTTTTCAAAGTAAGTAAGAGAAGAGATTGAGGTGAGCCATATCTGAACCAAAGTTGAGGAGTAAAAACGTTCCCAGCAGATTTGCTAATCTTTTTTCCACTTTTATCAAGATACATTTCATATCTAGCATGAGAAGGAGGAATCCAGTTGAAGATTTCTCGACATATACGATCATTTACTCTCACAGAATCAGCAATGTCTTTTCCATAAGGCTCAAAACGGATGTCCAAAGCTTTCCATCGTGCTGCAAATTCAACTTTCCAACCAAGTTTGCCTTCCCCCTTAAGTATATTTGCCTCACCAGCATATCCACAGCCTTCTAACCATTTGTGTCCTATTTCCATTCCTTCACATGCGTATAGAACTTTGTTTTCATCAGATAGAAAAGTATGAGCTCTAGTAGTGTATATTTTACCACAATTTTTACAAATAGCGAAGAAAGGAAGAATCTCTACAAATTTTTCTTGACCCACTTCCTCTTTTACAATTTCTCCTACTTTTTTTGCGTTATCAAGAATAATTTTGATTTCATTGCTAAGAAGCCCAGACTCATATACTTGTTTAGCGGATTTGAAAGTGTATTTTATACCACTATTGTCCAAAGCTTCTAGAAGTAGAGAGGTAATATGTTCTCCAAAACTTCCATGGCAACCATCTAAATCAGGAATAGAAGTAACTGGAAAACCCAAATATTTTTTTAAAGATTTTGGGAGTCCAGCTGGAACTTTTCTTAATCCATCAAGGTCATCAGCAAAGGCAATATATTCTGACTTTAATCCTTGCTCTTGAATAGCTAAAGTTACAGCATATGATCTTGCGCAGTCCGAAAAACTTCCAATATGTGGAATCCCAGAAGCTCCAAGACCGCTTTCAGTTCTTATTATTTTAAGGCTTCGATTAAGCTTTTTTTCTCTTTCCACTATTTTGGCTGCTGTTTTATCGTACCAAGTTCCATGTCCAATGATCTTTTTAGGCATAATTTGGGTTTCCTCTCTAATCTTTAGAATATCCCGATGGTTAGATAAAAACGTAAGCGGTAAGAATCACCTAATTTCTTGAATATTAAACCCGAAAGAAAATACATTTTACGAAGTTTTGATGCAGAAAAAAATAATTTTTGAAAAAGCATTTGTAGTTTTTTATTTTCTTAATTCCACTTGATTTTCTAACCCGATTTTATTGACTTTAATAATTTCTAATTTCTCTAATCTCTTAACTAATCTCCATAAACTCGTTCTAGGAATTTCAGGGAATCGTTCCCTTATTTGAGATTCGAAAGCTTTTCTTTCATTTTCACTTAGGAACAAAATTACATTCTTTTCTTCTGTATTTAATTGTGGAAAATCTCTAAAGATTTTATCAACATTTACTTTGCGTCGTTTGATTATAACAATCAAAGCAAGAAAAATAGCAACTAAAATAAATGCAATAATAATCAAATATTCGGTTGGAATCCCTGTTGAAGGTAATGAGTTAACAAATAAAGTCCCAATTAGACCTTCGACTTCAATACTATAAGTTCCAGGAAACTGCTTAATTATCTTGAAATCAATTTTCTTCGATTCTCCACCAGCTAGTGATACTGTTCTTGTTTCTTGAATTGTCTGATTTACAATTAATGGAAGTGAAAAAGATCCTGATTGCACACCTAAATTAGTAACCAAAACTGAAATTGTTACTTCTTCACCAACAATAGCATTAAATGGTAAAATATTAAGATCAGACACATTAAACTCCCCAGGTACCGAAGTTGAAAGTATATAACTTATTTCCCATGCACTAGGAAACAGAGATAAAGTTATTTTTTTATCTTCAAGATCTATCGAGGAAGGAATTTCGTTCATATAAACTATTGATGATCCTTCAGGGAGTAGAACAGTTAGATTATATGTAGTATTAACAATTAAACTCCATTCTTCAAAATTTTTTCTTGTCAATGAATTTGTATCATACTCAATAGAAACTTTTTCTGTTCCTAGAGTAAAAACAGTTAAATTTGATTCATCTAGAACGTAATCTAAAAGAGACTGATTTTCATCGAGTACAATGAAATTGCTGACCGATGAATTTAATAAAGGAACAGTAATTGCAGGGAAAGTGTCGTTTACTAATATAATCTCTGAAACATGAACTAATCCATCTCTATATATTTGAAGGTCAAATGATTCAACCTCAAAATCCATCTCTTCAATAGCGATGGCTACATCGTTAATTGTAATAAATACTAGGAAAATAATAACAATAGCCATTAATTCCCTCAATTTCATTAGTTAATTCACACTTGAAAAAATTATAAATTAAGTATAATAAGAATTCTGAATCCTTGGTATAGGAAGAATCTTATTAATCATTCAAACAATTTAAAATAAATTAAGAGCAGTGCTTGAAGATGGAAGACAACAATGTTTGGCATTACATTCTTCCGTTTCCTTTAGATAATCAAAAACGTAAACTAATCTGGAGCGTCCTACAATCTAAGGTAGGAAAAAGTCTTTTAATGAACATGAAAGTCGATGGACGGACATATCAAAGAGACCTCATAAATGGAACAACATATTCTAATAAATCAATAATTGAATATCTAAAAAGAATGGTTTCAGCTGGAATGCTAGAACAGGGAATGGAAAAAGACACCAAAGATAAAAGAAAAGTCAGAATCAAATGGTATACCCCAACAAAATTAGGAAGATGGTTCATTCTTTTCCTTAAACCTACTGAGGAAATTTCATCAGAATTAGTTAGAAAAACAGTCGAAGAAATCTTTTACGTTTATGCATCTAGCATAGTCGAACTAAGTGAAGATTACGGAACAGATATTGAAGTTTTTAATAAAATTCTAGAAAAAGAAATCAAAAAAAGAAAAGAAAAAGATTAAAAAAATTCTATAATTTCTTTCCACAATTGCTGCAAAACTTATTTGTAGACACGTTTTCTGTGTTACAATTTGGGCATTTGATCTTTTGGGGTTTTAATGGAGATCCACAGTTACCACAGAATTTCATAGTTTCTGCCATCTCAGCACCACATTTGGGGCATTTAATTTTAGCCACTGGGGCAAGACTTTTCCCACAATTACCACAGAATTTCGTTCCCATCACATTTTGAGCCCCACAATTTGGACATAAAATAACTTGTTGTGAAGTTCCTTGAGAGGGTTGCATTGCCTTTCCTAGAGCGGTTCCCATTGCTATTCCAACACCTGCACCTACTCCTGCTGCAGCTGCTCCTCCCCCTCCTTCTGGAATTTCAGCAGTTGTTTCTTTCATATATTGAAGGGTCATTGCTTGTTGTCCCATAGTTGTAGCGAATCTTCTAGCTTCTTCAGGTATTTTGACACCCTCAAAAACTGTATCGATTATTTTGAGCCCTATTCTTGCTGCCTCATCCTTTATTATCAATGCAATTTTGTCTGTTGTTTCATCAACATTCTTAACGACGTTAAAAATATCATGATGAGCAAACTCGTCTATTACTCGCTCATTAATGAATCCTCTAATGTAACTTTCTATGTCTGTTGATGTACTTGCTCCTCTGTTACCGAAAAACTCTATTACAAAAAGTTTTGGATCTTCCACTTTATAGAGCAGATATCCATAATAACCGAGTTCAGCTTGATATTGTATGTTTCCGCTAGGTGCAGAATAAGCTTGTCCACCAAATTTACCTTTGAATTGACTATTACTAACAAATATCACTTCGCATTCAAAAATGTCCCCAATAATCCTAAGGGCTTTAAGAGCACCAGTCAAAAGTGGTATATTATTACTAGTTATTGTATGTCTTCCTGGACCGAAAATGTCATAGGCTTTTCCATCTCGGAAAAAAACTGCCCATTGATTTTCTTTAACAACTACTTGGCTTCCATACTTTAAGGAAAGATTAGGAAATCTATATGCAATATCTTCAGAACCTGCAAAATCCCAAGAAACTTTATCTATAATCGGCAATTCAAATCACACTCCTACATATTCAATGGTCTAAATTCTTTTTCTCTTTCGCTCCATTTATCCTCAAAAGCAAGTAATAAATTCTTTACATTTTTAACATTATCAGATAATTCATCCCAATTTTCTGTTTCTACTTTTTGCTCAGCTGAAGCAATAGCATCTTTTAAGGTATCAAGGTCCTTTCCCAAGTCGCGATCAAAGTTGAAAACACGAGCTAATTCATTTTCTCTTATGTGCCCTTTTCGATCCCAAAGCCCTGCGTAACCATAGTCTGCATGCCTAACTTTTTCCGTTACTCTATCTAAAACTTGAATAACCTTCTTATAATCCCTGCTTTTTGCAGCTCCTTCATCCATAGCTTCCAAATAAAGATCTTCCCAAACATGGCGCATATCTCGAAGCTCTATGTAATAAAGGTCTCTAAGTTTACGATCTAATTCTCGTAAGTCTTCTTTTGTTCCATATCCTAATGTAAAAAAATTCTGAATCTTAGAAAAAATACCTTGTTTATCCTTTACTTTCTCAACAGTTTCTCGCTCAGACAAACTACCAAATCCCCAACAATAACTATAACTCAAGCTAATATAACTTATCGTTAACTCAAAATACTGAAATGTGAAGAAAAGTTTACTTACTTGAATAAATGGTGAAATATTAAAAAATTATCCGAGGTTTCAAATGTTTTTCCATCTACTCGTGACTACTGATTGCGATTTAAAATGCAGATATTGTTATGAAAAATCGTGTGACGACATTGATTCTGACTTTGGAAATTTTAATATTGATTATGATGTCCCATCAAAAATCAGTTACGATTTAGATCACCTGGCAATATTCATCAAAAAAGATCCCGAACCCATTCTGATTTTTTATGGTGGAGAACCAATGCTTTACACTAATAAAATCCAACAATTTGTTTCTATTGATGGCAACGAAAAATTAACAGAGTTTTACAGAGGAAAAAGAGTCTACAAAAAAGTCATTGAAAATGTAAATACCATAGTAGAAAACGGTTTTAAAGGTGAAATAATAGCCAGAATGACCCTAATGGAAGAAACCAACATATATCAAAACATTAAATGGTTATTAAGCAACCCTGATCATAAATTCTTTTCAATTCATTGGCAACTTGATGCAGGATTCTGGAAAAATGATTTCAAAAAAAGAAATTTCTCGAAATGGATTGAAACAAATTATAATATAAGCATAAGAAAACTGGTAAAATTCTGGATCAATCATATGAAAAATGAAGGAAATGTTTTGAGAGTTTACCCCTTATTAGCTATAATGCAGTCCCTTCTTAAGAATGAACAAACTCAGCTGAGATGCGGTTCTGGATGGATAAATTATAGTATACAAACAAATGGGCACATTATACCTTGTCCTGCAATGAGTGGAATGAAAGACTATTATTTAGGGCATATAAAGAATTCACAT